>WFQP01000144.1 GCA_015487015.1 Thiomicrorhabdus sp. | reverse complement strand
GGGCTAGGCTTAATTGGCTTTATGGCGGCAAGACGTCGCCGTCACCTGGTTTAGAAACCTCTCAAAACAGGCTTATAAAAAGGTAAAATATCCTCTATTTTATCCTTTATAAGCCTCTCTAAATGCACCCACTAAATTCTATCCCCCCCCTACCCAAAAAACAAAATACCGTCACATTCATTCAAATTATTTTTATCATCAATACCATTACACTGATTTTTTTATTACTTATCCCAAAACTCATTTGGGCAAATACCGCTTTATTCCAGACTGAATCTCAACCCTACCAACGTATTATTTCACTCGCTCCACACATTACCGAAATGCTTTACTCCGCAGGGGCAGGTGATCAAATTGTGGGGGTGGTTTCTTATTCCGACTACCCCAAAGATGCTCTCAACAAACCCATTATTGGGGGCTACAACGCCATCAATTTAGAAAAAATTATTCAACTCAATCCCGATTTAATTCTGGGATGGACATCAGGTAATCGACCACAAGACATCAAACGACTTAAAGAGCTCGGTTTTAACGTACAACTATTTGAGGTAACTCAACTCGAAGACATTCCCAATCGAATTGAGGCACTCGGGCAACTGACGGGCAACCCAACCCAAGCACAGCAAACCGCACAAACGTTACGAACCACCCTAACGCACATACGACAAACCTATCAAAATCGCCCCCCCGTAACCAGTTTTTACCAAATATGGCACCAACCCATAATTACCATGAATGGCGATCAATTCATTAGCCAAGCCATTGCCGCCTGTGGTGCAAAAAATATCTATGAAGACCTGCCTAAACTCACTGCGACTATTGGGTTAGAAAGTCTCTTTAAACGTAACCCGCAAGTTTTTTTACTGGGTGGACAAGCCAGCTTTCAACAGGATTGGCTTACCTTTTGGCAACAATACCCCAATCTAACGGCCGTTAAAAACCAACAAATCTATCTACTGAATAACAGCCACTATCAACGCCCAACCGCAAGGCTTATTCACGCCCTTGAACCACTCTGCCAAATCATCGACCAAGCAAGACAACACTACTTAACCATGGCACCTTTACACAATAAGGAATAACAAAATGGGTTTTATTACAAAAATAAATCGATTTTTATTACAGCGCACCGTACGAAAAAGCAAAATACCACTCAAAATTTGGCACCAATCCATCGCTCAAATGCCTTTAATGCAACGCTATACCAATCGTCAAAAAATGCAGCTACGATTACTTGCGGGTCAGGTGTTAAACCAAAAAAGTATTCAGCCTGTTAATGGGTTTTATTTAAACGATATCATGCGAATAACCATTGCCACGCAGGCGGCTATCCTACTGTTTGGGTTCGAAAACCCAGAACAAGACAGTGGATTAACATGGATTCGTAATTGGCAACGCATTTTAGTCTACCCAACCGCTTTTCATAACGGTCGGCAAACCACCTTTAATATACAAGGCGTTATGGATAGTTGGGAAGGATTTGAATCGGGTGAAACGCACTATCAAGGCGGTATTATCATTAATTGGCAAGATGACCAACCACACCCATTACGCAAACACGCCAATCAAGTATTACTGCATGAGATGGCGCATAAATTAGATATGCTCGACGGAGACACCAATGGCCACCCCCCTTTGCATTCCAATATGAGTCAACAAGTTTGGTTTGATGTATTTTCTCAAGCTTTTGAACAACTCAATGCGCAACTTAATCATGGTATAAAAACAACCATTAATCCTTACGCAGCCACCAACCCCGCGGAGTTTTTTGCCGTGACAACTGAATATTTCTTTGAAGCACCAAGGGTTTTAAAACGAGCTTTTCCTAACGTTTATCATCAATTAGCTCTGTTTTATCGACAGGATTTTTTATAAAACTTATACCCAAATCACGCCGTCTATCAGTTGGATACCCATCAAGTAATTCTCGGTTTCACTTCTCGTTTGGCTATTTTTTGCAATGCGACCTCTATTGTTGCAGCGGCGACCACAAAGCCAATTAACACAACGACAATATGATCGGAATGCTGACTGATATAGATTAATGCCAGCACCATAGCAACAAGGCTTAATACAGCGGCTATGATGACCAACATTTTAGAGGCGCCAGTTTGCTTTAACAGTCTTAAATGCCCTATGTGAGTCACCGCATGAATAAACAGAATGGAGATGGAACCAATGGCGGCGATCTCGGATAAATCGAACAACAAAGACAATATGATGATTAATGCGCCACTGATTAACAACCCTTCCCGACTATGCGCAATGGGTTTACCAAATACGGCTGGCAACTCGCCGTCTTTGGCTAATTGATAGGTTACATTTGTTACGGCGTATAAGTTGGCATTAATCGCCGATGCGGTGGCAATCAATGCGGTAATGGCCACCACGGTAAATCCTACATGCCCAAAGATAGGCAGCGCTGCTTCGGCTAAAGCAAAGTCTTTGGCGGCGATGACTTTATCGGTAGGCAAATTACCAAATACCGCAATTGCAACCGCCACATACAAAACCATCACCAGTAAAATCGCGGTCATAATGGCTCGGGGTAACGTTTTAGCAGGATCAGGCATATCTTCTGCGGTATTGGTAATCACTCGAAACCCTTCGTAAGCAAAAAAAGTAATGGCCAAGCTAAAGAAAACATCTCCTACGGGTGGATAGGTACTGGGCGATAACAAAACGGGATTAAGGTATGTGATGCCAGCAATCGCCAACCCACATAACACCGCAAACTTAATCGCAACGGTAGCTTTCTCCCAAATCGCGACATCCTTTGCTCCTTTTAAGTTAATCAAAACAAAAAACAACACAATCCCAATGGAAAAATAGTGGTGCCATAAAAGGGAAAAATCCGCCGGTAAAAAGGTAACGGCATAATTACCAAATGCTTTGGCGATTAAACTTAACGAGACGATGGCTGAAAAATAAAGCATGATGCTCATCGTTCCAGTAAAGAATCCAATGCCATACGCTTGAGAGAGGTATTCCACAATCCCCCCCGAAGACGGATAACGCGCACCAAGCTTTCCTAACGAATAGCCACTAAACAGTGCAATAATGCCACCGATAATAAACGAGATATAAACGGCACTGCCTGAAATAGCACTGGCTTCGCCCAGTAAAGCAAAAATACCTGCCCCCACCATCGCACCAATACCCATCGCTACAGCAGACCAAAAGCCAATCGGTTTTTTTGATTTATGCATGTAAATACACCTTTTTAAATTTATTGAGATCTTTGCTCGTGAGTATGACGAAAAAAAATAGCGTAACCTCTGTAACTTTCCCATTAAAAGACAAAGGTAATTAACGCATTTTAGTGCAAAGGTATCTTGTTCTAAACCCGCTTTAAATCAACTATATACCCAAATCAATTAGAAATGACACCTTTCCTCCCTTTTCTATGCACAAACAACATTAAATGCAAGTGCGCATCTTAATGATTACGATTCTCATTTACATTTAGAAAAAAATCTCTATAATGACCATCAAACAGTTAAAAATTCTTACCTTAACCATAGGAACTTAAACATGAAAGCAAAAAAATCTTTATTGCAAAACGCCATTGCACTGGCCATTCTCGGCCTATCTATCCCTGCCCTAGCCGAGAGCACAGCGAATGAAAATGAGATAACCGTACTCGATAAAATGTTGGTCATTGGCAACCCCGCCAATATCGAAAAAATATCTGGTTCTGCTCAAGTCGTGACCAAACAAGATATTCGCCAACAAAACTACGACGACGTTAACCGCATATTGCGTAAAGTGCCTGGTGTATATGTGCGTGAAGAAGATGGCTTTGGCTTATTTCCCAGTATTAGTTTGCGCGGTGCCGATACCACGCGCAGCTCTAAAGTCACCATTATGGAAGACGGCGTAATGATGGCACCCGCTCCTTATTCTGCACCTTCGGCTTATTACACCCCTACTTCGGGACGAATGAGTGGCTTAGAAGTATTAAAAGGTTCTAGCCAAATTAAATATGGCCCTCATACGACTGGCGGGGTGATTAACTACCTTTCAACATTCATTCCCACAAAAGAAAAAGCCTACTTAAAAACCACTTTTGGTAGCTTTAATGAACAACGTACCCATGCGTATGTGGGCAATACCTTTGATACATCTATTGGACAAATCGGGGTGTTAATCGAGGGATATCAACGTCAAAGTGATGGCTTTAAAACCATTGATGAAACCGCCGATTTTAGAGCTGGTGACCAAACAGGATTTACCAAAAAAGACACCACAATAAAACTCGCTTGGGAACCCAATACCGAGATGTATCAGCGCATTGAGCTGAAACATGGCACCAGCGATTTGGATGCCAATGAAACTTACTTAGGGCTGTCGCAAGCGGATTTTGATGCCGACCCCAACCGTCGTTATGCCGCATCACGTTTTGATAATATCAAAAGTGCACAACAACAAACCTCATTGCGTTGGAGTCTAAGCCCAACCGATGATATTGATATTATCAACACACTGTATAAAACAGAATTTAACCGTAATTGGTACAAACTGAATAAAATCAATGGCGATGATATTGCCAATATCATTGAAACACCGGGTCTGTCACAAGATATTATGAAAGGCTTGGCGGCTGGTGACTTTGATGTCAGAGCCAATAACCGCTCCTATGAGTCTCAAGGAATCGAATCTGTCGGATATTTTCGATTTGGTGGACAAGAAGTTCAGCATGAAATTCAAGCAGGTATCCGTCTTCACCAAGATAGCATCCGACGTTTTCAATGGGAAGACACCTATACCCAAGCCGTCAATGGCACCATTACAGGGGTAACGCGTGGCACACCAGGCGATGCGGGTGATCGTTTTCAAGAGACCAAAGCCTTAGCCGTCTACCTTCAAGACACCATTGAAACCGGCAACTGGACGATTACACCAGGGGTTCGTTATGAACTGCTTGAACAACGCTCTGAAGACCCAAAAGGCACGTTGCAAAGCACTGGCGGAACTAAAAACAGAGACGGTAAAAACCAATTTTCAGTCAATGCCTATGGCATTGGTGCAGCCTACCAGTTTAATAAACAGTGGACAGGATTCAGTGGTTTGCATACCGGCTACTCTACCCCCAGCCCCCGTGCAACCAGCAGTGGTCTTGACCCTGAAACCAGCACCGCGTTTGAAATAGGCGCACGCTACACCAACCTACCCAATGCCTTGGCCGTTGAAAGCACTTTTTTCTACACCGCATTTAACGATTTAATCGTGACCGATAATGTCGGTGGTACAGGAACTGGAGTAGATGAAAACTTTGGTAAAGTTAACTCATTTGGCCTTGAGCTGGCCGTACAATACGATGCAGGAATCGCCAAACAATGGGGCGTGAGTACTCCATCTTTTATCAGTGCGACCTACACCAACGCCACGCAAGTCAATGACTCCAAATCCACCGATGCCGAATCCATTTTTAGCTACGGTAAAGCGGGCAACGCCGTACCTTATATTCCTGAACTCACACTCAGTATTGGAACAGGGGTTGAAACCGCAAATTGGGGCGCCTTTATCACTGGAAGCTACGTGAGTGAAACCTATACCAGTGCCAACAATGTTAGCACCCAAACCGATGGCGCTGGCAACCCAGATGCACGTTATGGCAAAACGGATGCTTACTTTACCACGGATGTTTCAGCCTTCTATCGCATGAACAAACAGGTCAAATTATTAGGGGGGGTACAAAATTTATTAGATGAAAGTTACGTGGTCTCTCGCCAACCTTATGGCGCACGCGGTGGACTGCCACAGTATGTGTATGCTGGAATTGAGGTTGATTGGTAGTTTCGACGAATAACAAGAAAGTTCTGAACAACAAAATGGCGTACTTTC
The DNA here is from genome assembly GCA_015487015.1 of Thiomicrorhabdus sp. Lineage (GTDB taxonomy): Bacteria > Pseudomonadota > Gammaproteobacteria > Thiomicrospirales > Thiomicrospiraceae > Thiomicrorhabdus. The sequence continues at coordinate 6,337 of WFQP01000144.1, read as the reverse complement.
ATGTACGCCATTTTTTATGTAAACAGCCTTCTTTTAGGCTAATTTACGCTAACGGGCACCTCTATTAATTCTGGGCGTGGCAGATTGCGATCCAAAATTCATCGCATCAAGGCACAAATTGCAGGCAATAATCACTTTATTGCCCAGATTTGTAACGCAGAGGCGGTGGATTTGGGATTCAAGATGTACGCTCATGAATTAATAGAGGTGCCCTAACATCACAACATATCAAAAATAGATCCCTGCGCGGGCGTAAATAACTTAGCGTAAAGTCTGGCGGCATAAGTATTGGTCATGCCTGCAATATAATCAGATATCACCCGTTGTTTGGCTTGTTCACTAACGGCTTTTTGGTATTTTTCATAATTTTTAGAGGGCAATAATGCATTCGGGTTGGCACGCAATGATTTAAACAACTCTAATACAATAAGTTGACCTTTATACTCCATCTGTTTCACTTCTGGAATGGTAATGACATTCTTATACACAAACTGTTTTAGTAAATTTAAAATCGCTGCAGGCCCTGATTCCAGCTTAGCTTGATAACGCAGTAACGGATGTTCAAACGACTCATTTTCGTCCATATAAATACTTTCCACCATAATACCGACCATTTTGCTCACGGCATGTTTTCGCCCTTTAGAAGAGTGGCTAAACAGCCTATCCGTCATCGTGTCGTCCCACAGTGCATATTGTTTAAAGACCTCTACTTCCATTACTTCGGCTTGCCAAAGTTCTCGTGATACCATTTTCATCGCCACGGCATCTTCTAAATCATGAATGCCGTAGGCAATGTCATCTGCCAACTCCATAATAGTGGTATCCAGAGCGGTATATTTGGTTTGTGAATGCCCTTTATTGCACACAGCTAATTCAGTAAACCGCGCTCTGTCTGCTAATGAAAACGGGTCAAGCACCCAATCAAACACGGTTTTTTCTTCTAAATAAAGGCTTTTAGGCGGCTTCCAACGATTCATTTCTAACGTTCTAAAATCATTTACTTGTGGTTCTTGCAGTTGCGCTAAATAGTCTGAATTCGAGGCCGTAATATCATTGTAAATTGCAGGATATTTCAGCACCCCCAACATGGTTCGTCGAGATAAGTCTAAGCCATTTTTAGGCGTATATTCACCCAAGGTTGTCATGATTCTTAAGGTTTGTGCATTGCCTTCAAACCCACCGTAATGACGCATCATATAATTTAAAGCGACCTCTCCACCGTGTCCAAAGGGAGGGTGGCCAAGGTCGTGCGCCAAACAGATCGCTTCAATTAAATAAAACGAGGGCAACCACTTAATATACGCCGCATCATCACCCGATTCTGACATGCCAACGGTAATCAGTTGTTCAACCAAACCCGAGCCAATTTGTGCAACTTCCATCGAGTGCGTTAAACGGGTTCGATAAAAATCAGATTCACTCAGTCCAAATATTTGGGTTTTGGCCTGTAAGCGCCGAAATGAGGCCGAATGAATGACCCGAGCACGATCACGTTGATACACAATACGGGCAGGACGAGGTTCATAACCGTTCAAAAAGTCGGTATAGCGCTGTGTCCAACACTGACTATCAAGAGAATTCATGCTTTTGACTCACTTTACTTCTGTCGTTTTAATGGCCTCATAATACTGAAAAATACAAGACTACGTGGAAAAATCGTTTATTATTAAATTGTGCATTTACGGAGGATTTAATGATGAACTCAATTCAAGGTGACTTATTTTCCAAGTTTCCCAAATTTCTCACGCTGTCTTTACTGGCATTACTGTCCGCGACTCTACTACTAAGTGCCTGCGGAAAATCTGAAGCTGATCTTTGTATTGATAAACAAAGCCACCTTTGGAATACCAAAGCTAAAAGCCGAGAAGAAAATAAAGTTTACTGGGATGCTGTGACTCAGTGTAAACAAAAATTTAAATAAAATTCGTTGATTTCAATAGCTTTTTATTCAACTTTATTGGAGAATGGATTTTTCTGAAAAGTTAGATTCAGGTTAGATATTTAAGAAATTTCTAGATTCATATTTTCTATAAGGGGTTTTAAATGTTCTATTTTAAACGGCTGGTTCACAGCCTATTCGCACTTACCATTATTATTGGGCTTTCTGCCTGCTCGCCCAACACTCCAACCAAAGCCACAAAAGAAGCCAGCAAAACACCCGCTCAAAAAGTTGTAAAAACCACACCAAAAACAAAAGCCAAGGCTCAAAACGAAACCTTAATCAAGGTCAACCAACAACTGGATGAGCTGTTTACACCAGCAATCGGTTTATTCTAAACTTAAGGGGTCCTATTATGAAGCTACATAAACAACTGCAACCGCTGATGCTCCTTGCTTTTCTTATGCTCACATCGTTAAGTGCACAAGCCATGACGCTCACCGAAGCTAAGAAACAATTAAGTACCTATAAAACACAAGGAAAAGTAGGTGAAAAAGTTAACGGATTTCTTGCCGTCATTCAAGACCGCAAGGCCACGCGTCAACTGGTAAAAAATATCAACCAAGAACGACTTAAACACTACGAAAAAATTGCGTTAGACAACCAATTAACGCTGCAAGAAGTAGAGTACCTTGCGGGTCAAAAATCGGCTCAAAAATCGAAAAAAGGTCACTATATTCAAAAAAATGGTCAGTGGATTAAGAAGTAATCCTTCTATTTTTCCTCTCACCACTATATTGGCTTAGGAACGAGTAGCAAATAACGTCTACACTCAGGCTTACTCGTTCCTTAAAGGATTAAAACTTATAATTTAAGCCAATTTAATGCACTCTCATAATCATCAAAATATTTCACCTCACCCGACATAAACCACACCCCTATTTTAGCGGTAATCTCTTGCCAGTGTTTATTGCCATAAATGGCAATTTTTTCAAACTCTTTTCCATGCTTTAATCCAAGCTTAAGATCATCCCATGCAGCTCTTAACTCCCAACCCTCCATCTCAGTACCATCAATTAAGACTTTAACGTTAGGCATCGTCACTTCCGCTAGTGCCGAATCTAAAATAGGCGTAATCACCTCATAATCCTCATGAGTCAACTTACCTACTGCCTTTAATGAGACAAAAATATCACTGCCTACTCGCTCAATTCCAATTGATAATCCGTGTTTTTTAATTGTCATAACGACCTCCAAATTAAAAAAGATTTTAAAGAGACTTACCTATTAAGTATAAGGACATATTAATTGAATACAAGCTGTCTTCTGTTACCATTAAGCAATGTCTTTAAGACAAACTTTTAATATGCAAAAAGCGACTGGAGTTTTCACATGAGTGCTATATCACTTACTTTAAAAGTTGTTGGCGCAACCCTTATTACAACGGTCGTGGCTATTGGAATCGTTATAGCCACAGTGGACCCCAATGATTATCGTGATGAAATTACCGAATTGGTCAAAAAAGAGACGGGACGTGATTTAAATATTGAATCATTAAACTTGTCTTTTTTTCCACGCTTTGGGCTTAATTTAGAAAACACCACGTTAAGTAATGCAAAAGGCTTCAGTGAAAAAGACTTTTTACACATCGATACCATTCAACTTGGCGCGGCCATTTTACCGTTGTTAAGCCAACAACTGGAAGTTGATACACTCACGGTACATGGCCTCACCCTGCATTTAGAAAAAAATTCCAAGGGCATTGCCAACTGGGCGGATCTCATTCAATCCGACTCCTCTTTTGAAGAGAAAAAAGAAGAGAGTACAGCCGAACACAAAAACCCCCTAGATGCCTTAGCCAGTTTAAAATTTGGCGGGCTAGACATTCAACAGGGAGAAATACATTGGCACGATCAACAAGCTAACCAAGACATACAGTTAACTCTTCATAATTTTTCAACAGGCACGATTACCTTTGGTGAGTTTTTTAACATTGCTCTCTCAGCAGAGAGCACTCTTAGTGCTCCTAATATCAAAACAGAGCTCGAATTAAACATCGAAGCAAAACTAGATAAAAGTGGAGCCTATGCCGTTCGCAACTTAACGCTTAATACCGTCATAACAGGCGACGATATGCCTGTTGAAAAAGTCACTCAAATATTAAGCATTCCAATACTCAACTTAACCGCTGAAAATAACCAACTCAGCTTACCCAGATTAACCTTAAAATACGATGTGATAGGGGGGGGGGAATTCCCCCTTCAAACTATTAAAGGACAACTGCAAGTGGATGCGTTAAAAGGCAATTTAACCACTCAAGCCTTTAATGCCAAAAAAGTAACCTTACAATCTCATTTAACGGGCGGTACCCTGCCCAATGGAGAGGTCGAAACCTCGTTATCCATGCAACCCAGCATCAACTTAACCACAGAAAAAGCCCATCTAAATCAGCTTATTTTTACTGTCTTGGGTGTTGATATAAAAGGTTCCGTAAAAGCTACTCAAATCACCTCAAGTGCACAAGTGAATACACAGCTTAATATTGCTCAAACCAACTTAAGAGCCGTACTTAAAAAACTCAATATCGCACTGCCAGAGATGGCTGATTCACAAACTCTCACTCAGTTTATGGCCTCCCTTAATATAGACTTTAATGCCAAAACACAGGCCATTAAATTAAATACACTCAATATCACATTGGACGATTCACAACTGAATGGAAGTGCCTCAGTCAGTCAGTTTAACCATCCAAACATTCAATACAACCTCACTTTAAATACACTCGATTTAAATCGTTATTTACCCCCCCCTAAAGAGCAGCCTAAATCCACAACACCTTCGTCCTCAGAAGAGATTGAAGTTGTATTGCCCGCAGAACTACTTCAAAAATTAACCTTAAACGGTACGCTTAAAATAGGGGCGCTTACAGTTAACAAATTACACCCTAAAAACATAGTGGTCACTCTCAAAGGGAAAGAGGGTCATATTCTTGCAAACCCAATCAAAATGGATATATTTAAAACACACGTTCGAGCGCAAGCAGGCGTAGATGTTCGCAATAACAAACAAAAATTTTCATTTAAACTCAACAGCCAAAATATTCCCATTGGCGATGCTCTCATGGCCGTTGCCGATTTGGATAAACTTGGAGGAACCGGTTCCATTAATCTCAACATCACCACCGCTGGTTCAAATGTCAAAAATTTTAAACAAAATCTAAATGGTACAGTCTCAACAAACTTAACCGATGGATTTATTAAGGGCTTTAATCTTGCCCAGTCTATTCGAGAAGCTCAGGCTAAACTATCAGGTAAATCTCTTCCACCGAATAAAACAGCATTGCAAACCGATTTTAGCTCTTTTATTGCTCAAGCCAGTATTAAACAAGGGGTTATCACAACTCAAAAACTCAGCGCTCAAGCCCCTTTTATGAGAATCTCTGGTTCAGGAACCATTGACCTACCCAACGAATCACTCAACTACTTAGTGCGAACTAAAATCGTGGCCTCTGACAAAGGACAAGGGGGGGAAGAACTTCAAAGCCTTAACGGTTTAACCCTTCCCGTCAAGCTCAAAGGAAACTACTTAAGCCCCAAAGTATCATTGGATATAAGTGGCTTACTGGCTGAAAAAACCAAAGCAGAATTAGAGCAGAAAAAAGAACAAGTCATTGAAGAGACAAAAGGAAAAGTAGAAAAACAGGTTAAAGAACAGCTAGATGGCTTCTTAAAAGGGCTTAAATTTTAACAAAACATCTTTGTCATTTATCGTTATAATCAATGACATGTTTCGTTACTTAACGCTAAAATTACATCAAATTGGGCGAGCCACCAAGCGGTCGCCTTTTTTGAACCGCTACTTTCCAAAATTCAAAGATCGGGTTTACTGGGCAGGTGACCGTAAATCATTCGCGCGTGCCAGTTTTATCGGTCTATTTTGCATGATGCTTCCCATTCCATTTCAAATGGTTTTAAGTTCCATTTTTGCCTACTATTTTCGAGCCAACATCCCGCTCGCTACCGCACTCGCTTGGATAACCAATCCACTCACCATGTGGGCTATTTGGTATGGTGGTTATAAGTTTGGTACTTGGATTTTAGCCACCCCCGATCTATTTGATGCTTCGGCACAACTCTCCATTGGATCTTCACAATGGTTTAGTGACGTTTTCCCACACATTTGGCAACCTTTTTTCTTAGGAAATGCCTTACTGGGCATTATTTTCGGTACACTCGCCTACTTGATTATCTCTCACTTTCACTCCAATCGTTTGGCCTCTTTTTTAAAAAAGCCGATTACAAAAAAAGCTTGAATTCGCACATTAAGTGCAATTCTGTCTAAGCCATTAATAAATCAACGGCTTTTCCTAAAAATAGCTCAATAGGTTGTTTTCCTCCCCGTGTTTTTCGGGGACGGCTATTGAGCCGGTTCATCACAAAATCAATCTGTTCTTGAGTC
>WFQP01000143.1 GCA_015487015.1 Thiomicrorhabdus sp. | reverse complement strand
TTTGGCGGGGTTTTCTTGTTTTATTGGTCACGTTATATCCTATTAATTTTTAAGGTTATTATAGGCTATAGATCCCTACAGGTTTATTAGGCCACTACATTAACTCTTTAACTCTTTAACTCTTTAACTCTTTAACTATTACAATTTTAAATTCACTTAATGATATATCTATTTCCTTTTCAAGCTCTTCTTCTTTACACTTATCTTCTTCAACTTTTTTATTTAATTTTTCAACTTTTTCCGCATCCTTTCTCATAAGTGATGGTTTATTTCTAAATCCATGCACTAATTTAGTTGCGTTTATCGAATTCTCAAGTGAAAGTTGTCGATAAAGATCTAGACCTTTAATCATAGCAATATGGTTATTAACATGCTGTTCGTATTTATTTAAGTATAAACTTGCAATTGTTTTAATTTTTGCATAATTATCTTCGTTATATGTGATTATTTCCTGATTCTCAAATTGGCTTTGTAAGATATATTTAAGTATCTTGATTTGTTCATTACTATCTTCTGTAAGATTCAAACTCATAGAAATTAATGAATCTTTATTTATAGTCTCTAGTAAATTTAATAACTCTTCAAGTTTTTGTTGTTTTTTAATTTTAAACTCTTGTTTGGTTTTATTTTTTATATTTACAGAGTCTCGTAAGACAGACGCAATAAAACCCACTACTACACCTATCACTATCAGCCCTATATTTACGACTATATCCAAAATATCAGCTAGCGTTACCACAACATACGACTCCTTTTACATATAAAATTTAGTACAAGGTACTTTTGCCCAGCTATTCAGCATTACAAGCACTCTCAGGCATATTTTCTCAAATATGACACCATCAAGACATCGCAATATAATAATAAAAAAACCAGTATAACAGGAGGTAAAACAGCATTTATATAAATAAAAACACTCATCTATTTATTCAACAAATATGGTGCAGAAAATAAAGAGGGAAAAGAGAAATTAGATAGGCTTCACGAATGTGAAGCCTTATAGAAAACTTTACAAAAAACCTTATAGAAAAGATTAGTCGTTACTATGCAATGCGGTGTTTAGGCCGCTCCACAAAGAGCCGTCTGTTACGATGGCTTCAACTGCTCCGGTTTGGCTGTGTCGTCTGAAGAGTAATTTAGATGCGCCTGATAGTTTACGAGCGGATACGATTGAGCCATCGGGCATTTTTACTTTTGTTCCTGCGGTTAAATAGAGGCCGGATTCGACAATGCAGTCATCGCCTAATGAGATGCCTAGTCCTGCATTGGCGCCCAATAGATTTCTTTTGCCCATTGAGATGACTTGTTTTCCACCACCTGAAAGAGTTCCCATAATGGAGGCTCCGCCACCGATGTCGGAGTTTTCGCCCACGACCACACTGGCACTGATACGCCCTTCGACCATTGAGTTGCCTAGTGTTCCTGCGTTAAAGTTGACAAAGCCTTCGTGCATAATGGTTGTGCCGGGGGCTAAATGCGCGCCGAGTCTGACACGATCGGCATTACCGATTCGAACGCCTTCTGGAATCACGTAGTCGGTCATGCGTGGGAACTTATCAATGCAGGTGACGTTAAATTGGTGTACTTCATTGGCTATGGCTTCACGCAAGTTTTCAACTTCGGCTGGTAAAACAGGCCCTGCGGTTGTCCAAGCCACGTTATTGAGTAAGCCAAAAACGCCGTCTAAATTAATTTCATTGGGCTTAACGGCACATTCTGACAATAGGTGAAGACGAAGGTAAGCGTCTTCGGCTGAGGTTGGTGCATCGTCAACCGAAGCGATTTCAACGGTAACAAAATCGCTTTTAATCAAACCTGCTTGTAGAGCTAGGCAGTTACGAGCGATTTCTTTATTTGAGCGCGGAAACCACACATCTAAAGTAACGCCAGTTTTTGTATCGCTGTAGCGGTGTCCAATTCGTTTGATTGTCATCATGTTTTTTCTCTTAAAAGTAAAAATTAAAATTAAAGTTGAACGAATTATACCTTCTAACGTATTAATTTACAGCCTATACTCTTTTCTCTTAGTAAGCCTGTATGACTTTCTCTTGTTACAATTATCTCTCTCAATCAGGCTTCTGGCAGACAAAAAATAACAGAATAGGACAATACGATGATTTTATACGGTATACCCAATTGTGATACGGTGCGTAAAGCTCGAAAGTTTTTAGAGAACCATCAAATTCCTTACCAGTTTCACGATTTCAAAAAAGACGGTCTCTCTCTTGAGCTGTTGCAAACATGGCTTGCACAACACCCTATAACGACCTTGGTCAATAAGCGCAGTACCAGTTGGCGGCAACTTACTGAGGCGCAAAAAGAGGCACTTATTTCTCATAATGATTTGTCTATTTTAATGGCGCACCCCACGCTTATTAAGCGGCCTGTTTTGCAATGGGAGGACAGCAATCCTTCAAGCATTTTGATTGGTTTTAGTGAAAAAACGTATCAATCACTAAAAACCTGAATCAAAATCTGTATCAAAAGCTTCTCAAAAAGCAGTAGAACGCCTAGAATAGGGGAACTTTTTATAATACAAGAAAACACTCATGTCTGACCACACCACCGAAACCATTCAACTTGCGCAACGCCTTATTCAAATTGACTCTGTTACGCCACATGATAAGGGCTGCCAAAAAATAATTTCTGATTACCTGAGTCCTATAGGGTTTAACATTGAAAATATGCCGTTTGGTGACGTAGAGAATTTATGGGCGCGTAAAGGAAGTGCCAGCCCGTGTTTGGTGTTTGCTGGTCATACCGATGTTGTACCTACGGGGCCTGAAAAGGCGTGGACACACCCTCCATTTTCGGCACACATTGATGGCGATATGATGTACGGTCGTGGTACGGCCGATATGAAAAGCAGTATTGCCTGCTTTATGGTGGCCAGCAAACGCTTTGTACAAGACTACCCCGATCATAAAGGCTCGATTGCCTATTTAATTACCAGTGATGAGGAAGGCCCTGCGCTGGATGGTACAGTTAAAGTGATTGAAACCTTAGAAAACAGGGGTGAAAAATTTGAATACTGCTTAGTTGGCGAACCTTCCAGCAGTCAAAAGTTAGCCGACTCTATTAAAAACGGACGCCGAGGCTCTCTCAACGGTACCTTAACTGTTAAAGGGGTACAAGGACACATCGCTTATCCAGAGTTGTCACTGAACCCCATTCACCAACTTGCCCCCGCTTTAGAACAGTTAGTGCAACTGCAATGGGATCATGGTAATGAATATTTCCCCCCCACCTCTTTTCAAATATCCAATATTAATGGCGGCACAGGGGCGACCAATGTAATACCGGGTAAAGTGGAGGTTTTGTTTAACTTTCGATTCTCAACCGAACATACGCCAGACAGCTTAAAAACCAGTGTTCATAATATTCTTGATCAACATAACATTGATTACGATTTAGATTGGACACTCTCTGGCCTACCCTTTATTACCCCCTCAGATGGCCCGTTGATTCAGGCGGTTAAACAAGCATCACAAACCGTTTTAGGGTATCAACCTAAACTTTCTACAGCAGGCGGTACCTCAGATGGGCGCTTTATTGCTCCTACTGGCGCACAAGTGATTGAGCTTGGCCCCATAAATGCAACCATTCACCAAATTGATGAGCGCGTCAGTGTTAACGACCTCAATCAGTTAACCGAAATTTATTACCAAACGCTTATTCAACTGTTGGCTTAGCGTTTTTAAGAGAATTCATGATTGAAACCGAACTGCCAGCAAGTATTCAATACTTGCTTATCACCATTCAAATTTTTGCGACTGTAGGCTTTTTATACATTATTTGGCCTTACGTTCGTAAAGAGCGTTGGCGCGAAAAATTTATTAAAAATAAGTCGGCTCGCTCCATCCTCATTGTCTTTATCATTATCTTTGCCTTTAGCTACGGAATGGCAAGCTTTTTTGATGCCTTTTTTCCTGTTGAACGATTAGATATCATCCCCTAATACTCCCAGAATAATGCTCTAAATACAGTCACTTTATCCCCCCCCTCTTCTTATAAACAACCCTTATAAAGATGCGTACTATTGCTCGTAATACAGGTGTAGAATATAAGCGATCATTCATTTATTAAAAAGGAGAAAACGATGCCTGTTGCAAAAAAAATTATTAATTCCGTCTTGGGTCAAGACTTAAATGAAAAGGAGTGCGAAACACTTGCAAAAGCCGTTAAAATTCGCAAAGTAGCAAAAGGGGATATCTTATTTGATGCGGGCTCTAAGGATGAAACTTTATACATTCTCGTCTCAGGAAAACTTGAGGTATTAAAGATGCTGACCGCAGACAAGTCGCTCTCTATTGATACCCTTAAAGAGGGCTCCATGACGGGAGAGTTAAGTTTTTTGGATGGCAACCCACACTCTATGCGCTTAATTGCCAAAAAAGACAGTGAGGTTTTAATGTTACAACGCAAACAATTTGAGAAAATGATTGAAAAGCACCCTCACCTCACCTTTAACGTTATGCGCTCTATCTTGCGTTATTCACACAAATTACAACGTAAAATGAATACCAAATATTTAGAAATGCACCGTATGATTCAAAACCAATATACCGCACAATATTAATATTCATTCAAAATAAAAAAAGGGGGGGGAGAATATTTTTCTCCCCCCCCTATCTTACCCATAGATTAAATCATGGCACACTCAATTAAGTGTGAATCCATCTCGTTACGTTCAATCTGTTTAAATTTTTCCCCCCTCCTCTTTTTTAAGTGCATTCCATACATAAATTGCATACACCGATAAACTCAATGCGATCATCCAAACAACGCTGTCTGATTCCACCAAGCTAGATGAAAACACCACCAGTACCGCCACAGGCGCTAACCATTTCAGATCCAACATCAATGCATTCATCCAAGGTGCTTTCAAATCAATTTGTGCCTGAACGTCCTCTTTCTTCATAACCCACGCCATAAAGACTGCCATCAATAACCCACCTAATGGCAACATAATATTGGATGTAAGATAGTCTACCGAGCCAAAGAAGGTACGCTCACCTAAGAAGTGAACATCTTGCCATGCATTAAATGACAACACGGTACCTACTCCAAACAGCCAAATAAGTCCGCCTAAAATCCAAACGGCTTTTTCACGCTTAATTCCCCAGTTTTGATCAAACCAACTCACCACTGGCTCAATCAGTGAAATCGCAGAACTTAAAGCCGCCATCACCACCAGTGCAAAAAACAGCGTACCAAAAAACCAACCCCCTGCCATTTGACCAAATGCAACTGGCAAGGTTTCAAATAACAAGCCTGGACCAGAACCCGCTTCCAAGCCATTTGCAAATACAATCGAAAAAATAACTAACCCAGCAATTAAGGCTATCGCGGTATCTGCAAACGCAATCCACAAGCTGGCCTTCACAATTGAGCCTTTTTGAGACAAGTAAGAGCCATAAACCATCATTGTGCCTAACCCAATACTCAAGGTGAAAAAAGCATGCCCCATCGCAATCAATACCGATTCCCATGTTAGTTTGGAAAAATCTGCTGCAAATAAAAAGTTAAAGCTCGCACCAAACGATCCTGTTGTGGTCGCATAGCCCAATAACACCAATAAAATAAGTAAGAGCGCCGGCAACATTAAATTAATCGCCTTCTCTAAACCAGCTTTTACTCCTTTTGAGACAATGTAAATGGTCGCAATACTCACCACGGTATGCCAAAACAGAAGCTCATATGGGCTGGCCATCAACTGTTCAAAGTGCTCACCAGCCTCATTTGCATTGATGCCCACAAAAGCACCCGAAATACTTTGCACAAAATAGGAGACGGCCCAACCTGCAATAACCGTATAAAACGATAAAATTAACGCTCCTGCTAATACCCCGTTTAATCCTAATAGAGCCCATAATTTACTGGCACCGTTTTCTCGTGCCAAATTAGACATTGCCTGAACAGGGTTAGCTTTTCCTGCTCGACCCAGTGCAATTTCAGACATCAAAACAGGAATACCGATTAAGAGTACACATGCCAAATACACCAATACAAATGCACCGCCGCCATTTTCACCGGTAATGTAGGGAAACTTCCATAAATTTCCTAAACCCACCGCAGAACCTACCGCTGCTAAAATAAAAACGGTCTGCGAAGACCATGCATCGGTAGAAAGTTTTAACTGTCCCATCGATTCTTCCTTTATAATGAAAAAATTATTGAAATTATTATACACAAGACCCCTATGCACATTCAGGCCAACTACTCATTACTTTCCCATAATACGTTTCAAATAGACGTTAAAACCCAATACTATATCGAGATTAATCGCCAGAGTGACATCCTAACCCTGAGAACCGACATCAAACTCGCTTCGCTGCCTTGGCGTATTATTGGTGGAGGCAGTAACCTACTGTTTACCCATGACCTTGAAGGGGTCACCATTCGCTGTACCTTTAAAAAAATAACCGTCGTCAAAGAGGATCATGACAATATTTGGATCTCTGTAGGCGCAGGTGTTAAATGGCATGACCTAGTGACTTACACCGTAGAAAATGGCTGGTGGGGTCTGGAAAATTTAGCCCTAATTCCAGGGGCTGTAGGAGCTGCTCCAGTACAAAACATTGGTGCTTACGGTGCCGAGGCACAAGACAGTATTACACGCGTACACACATTGAACCTATACGATGGGCAACACCGAGAGTTTAGGCACTCCGACTGTCAATTTGGTTATCGAACCAGTATTTTTAAAGAGGAGTTTATCAATAAGCTACTGGTGTATCGTGTCAGTTTTCGCTTAAGAAAACTACATAACGGCAAACCCAACTTAGTTTACACCCCCCTTAAATCGGCTTTAGAAGATTACAAGAAAGAGGACTTAACCCCTAAAATAATTTACGATACCGTGGTTAAAATTAGAGAAGAACGCATTCCTAACCCTAGTAAAACAGGCAATGCGGGTAGCTTTTTTAAAAATCCAATCGTAGATGCGGAATACTTTGAAACGCTGTTCAAAAGCCATCCAGATATGCTCCACCATAAAATGCTCGACGGTAACTATAAAATACCCGCTGCATGGCTGATAGAGCAAGCAGGCTGGAAAGGTGAGTTACACGGTCATGCCGCTGTATCAAACCAACACGCCCTATTTTTAATTAATTTAGGCGGTGCGACAGGCTCCGAAATAGAAGCTCTTGCGCAGATGATTCAAGAGGACGTCAACCATAAATTTGGGATTTACCTCGAACCTGAAGTCATTATTTTATAAGTCATTTTAAAAGCTAAAATAAAAGACCTATACAAGTAACTCTCTTACTTTTCTTGTTTACTGGCAAGTAAATCCCCCATCAGCGCCGCTTCATTTGAGGGTGACTCAATATGCAACGTTCTCGTTGGGAACGCCATTTCTGCACCATGCTCCTCCACAATGTCGCTAATTTTTAACAATACATCCTCTTTAATCTCATGAAACCGTACCCAGTTTGTTGTTTTCGTAAAGGTATAAATAAAGAAATCTAAAGAGGACGCATTAAACTGGTTAAAGTTCACAATCAAGGTTTGACGCGTATCTATTTCGGGATGGTTTTGCAACATCGTTTTAACCGCCTGAATAATATCACGCATTTTATGAACATCCGCATACCGCACACCCATCGTCTCTTTAATACGACGGTTAGTCATTCTAGACGGGTTTTCAATCGCAATATTGGCAAAAATTCCATTTGGAATATACAACGGACGTTTATCAAAAGTGCGCACCGTTGTCATTCGCCAACCAATATGCTCAACCGTGCCTTCAATTTGACGATCAGGCGAACGAATCCACTCGCCCACTTTAAATGGCTTATCCAAATACAACATTAATCCGCCAAAAACATTACCCAGCAAGTCTTTGGCCGCAAAACCAATTGCAATACCCCCGACTCCACCAAAGGCCAACAGCCCAGTTAAACTCACTCCAAAGGCATTTAAGAAAAACAGTCCTGTTAAAATAAAGGCAAACAGTTTAATAATTTTAGCCAACGCCTCAACGGTGACCTCATCCAAACGATCGTCGCCAGATGCAAACGTTTTAAGGTGGGTTTCTAATCGTTGTACCAATCGAATCACAAACCACCCAACCGACAGCGTTAAAATAGTATTTTTAAACGCATTAATGTAATCCACAATTCCTACATAAATTTCCAACTGCAAAATTAACGTAGTTAAAGCCAAAATGGTGCCCGTTACCCAAATAAAGAACGAGATGGGAGCCCTTGCCGCATCCACAAAACTATCCAGCCACACGCGTTCTTTTCGCTCTAAATACCGGTGAATGGTTCTCAATACTCGACGTTGAATCACATCAACAATCGCGGTGACCAACAAAATGGAGATCACCAACAGTAACCAAACCTGCCCACCAAACAACGCGACCAAATTGGCCCAAAGTTCCATTAAAAATGCCACTAAATTAACTCCTGCTGACTACTCTTTTGATTCAAATCATTCACTATAGACACCGCCGCTTGCCATAAAGGGTCAAACTGCAACGATGAATACTTAAACTTACCATGCCCATGCAAACGAATTAATCGTGCATGAGACAAAGTGCATCCATGCCAACTCATTTTGCTCAACACCTCATCCGCTGCCTCGGCATCGTTACACACCAACACCAAATCACAGCCCGCTTGCAACGCTTTCAAGACCCGTTCCGAAGCACTGCCATAAGCAACGGCAGCTTTCATGCTCATATCATCGCTGATAATCGCCCCTTCAAAATGGCACTGCTTACGCAACACCGCCTGCAACCATACCTCAGAAAACCCCGCAGGCAAGCTGTCCACTTTAGGGTAAATCACATGCGCAGGCATCACGGCATCCAACCCATTTTCAATTAATCGTAAAAAAGGCTGCATATCATGTTGCTGAATTTCCATAAAAGGCCGCTCATCCACGGCCACATCAAGGTGCGTATCCGCCTCAATAAACCCATGACCGGGAAAATGCTTTGCTACAGCCGCCATGCCCGCTTTTCGCATTCCCAACATCAAATGAAACGATAAGTTTCCCACCGCTACACAGTGACGATGAAACGCGCGATCTCCTATGACCGTACTGCCGCCATAATCCAAATCTACTACGGGTGCAAAACTAAAATCAACGCCTACTGATAACAACTCTGCTGCCAATAACCAGCCTATTTTTTCTGCGGCCTCATAACTCTGTTGCTCATTTTTCTCATACAGTTCACCCAACAATCGCATGGGAGGAAGCCGCGTAAACCCTTCTCGAAAACGTTGCACACGCCCACCTTCATGATCCACCGCCACCAGTAATCTAGGGTGCCGTAAGCTGTGTATTTTGATTATCAAACGTTGCAGCTGTTCAACCGACTCAAAATTACGACTGAATAAAATGACCCCCGCGACCAAAGGCGACATTAAGCGCTCAGCCTCTATTGGCTGTAATTGAGTTCCCTCAATATCAATCATCACCGATCCTAAAGACATCGCCTCGCCCGCTACTCTTTTCATTTCATCTCACCGTTTTCACTAAACTGTCATATTGGTTGATTCTATCGGTCATTATAATGCCGTCTGAACTCACCAAAGAAGACACACATCATGCCAAAACTCATTGGAATTGCAACCCATGCACAGGCAAAAGGCCCCATCATTCAACACCAAAGCATTCAAGTAACTCTAAAAACTGGGCTTGAAAATGATTATCGTGGTCAATGCCACCCTCTTTATCAAGTCACACTCATGTCCGCTAAAACATGGAATGCTATTTGCCAAAATGCAGGAATCACCTTAGACTGGACGGCAAGAAGAGCCAATTTATTAATAGACGATATGGACTTTAGCCAAGGCGAAGAGCTCATTGGCCAACAAATTCAAGTGGGAAAAATTTTACTCGAAATTATGGCCGAAACCGACCCCTGTTCCCGAATGGATGAATGCCACCCCGGTCTAAAGAAGATGTTAACTCCTAACTGGTTTGGGGGCGTTCGTTGTAAAGTACTTAAAGCAGGTACCATACAAATAGGCGATCGCATTCACTTACTTAAACGAATATAAACAAGAACTTAAAATGAACACCAAACAACTCATTTACTTACTGCTCTCATTAATTACCTTAATTGCAGGCTATGCCTTTTTAAGATACGCCTTTAATGTCACAGACAGCATGCCTTTTACCCAAGAAATTGTGCTCGTTATTTTAGGTACTATTGCCACCATCTTTATTACCGCACTGCTGTTAAATAAACAGACCTCTGTTGAAATTGAAAAAGAGCAAAGTATCAAGTTTCTTGACTTAAAAACCAGCACTTATGGAAAGCTCTTTGATATTTTAGAAGAGATGTCATTAGTCGATAGTTTTGATAACCGTAATTTAATTAACCTGCAATTCGTCACTCATCGACTGGCCATCATCGCCTCACCCGATGTGCTTAAAGAGTACAAATTTTTCTTAAAAACCGTTAGCGAAGTCTCACAAGATAAAAGTTTTACTGGAGACAGCGAAGTGCTGCATAAAGCACTCGCCCAATTAACCATTAAAATAAGAGAAGATCTGACCGATCAATGGTCCAGTTCAAAATACAGTACGGCACAAATTGCTGAGATGATTGAAAAAAACTCAGGCCAATCAGTATCTTTTGCTAAAAACGACTCTCCCTAAGGCATACTTTCTAAAAAGTATGCCCCAGTCTACAGAACTCATTAATGAATCAATATATGCATTCTGACCATTAAAATATAAATATCGAGTTATTAGCACTTATCTAAGTGCTATGCACCTTTTTAACCAACTCTAAGTTTAAAAAAGTATGCCCCTTACTCTCACCTGCAAGTACTTGAAAAGCATTACTGGGTTCGCCCATGCTATCTAACACCAGCTGAGCTTGACTAAAATCGTCATCTTTGGTGTAGTCGTTGATGGTAATGATGGTTTTTAGATCGGCCGCAGCAGAAGATTTAATGCCGTTTAAAGAGTCTTCAAACGCAATCGCATCACGTGCCGTCAAGTTCATTTTTTCCAGCGCCCAAAGATAAATATCAGGTGCGGGTTTTTTAGCTGGCACAATATCGCCTGCGGCGATGACTTCAAACCAACTTTCAGAATTGGCGCCCAGCGTACTTTTTAACAGAGCGGTTACGTTTTCAGGTGTGGTGGTGGTCACAATCGCAATACGCATGCCTTCTGCTCTGGCTTCATTGATTAAGCGCTCCACCCCCGCTCGTAATGGAATTTTACCTTCGGCCATCAGCTGCGTATAAAACTGTGTTTTAGAAGCGTGTAAGCTCTTTACAAACGCATCAAAATTATCAGGCTTAGTAAAAGTGGTGTTAAATTTTTCTAAATAATAACGAATACGCTCTTTACCACCCGTTACTGCTAATAACTTACCGTACAGGAGTTCATCCCAGTCCCAATCAAGCCCTGCTGCTTGAAATGCCATATTAAAAGCAGGACGGTGCCCATCTCTTTCGGTGTCAGCTAAGGTTCCGTCTACATCAAATAATAGTGCTTGCAGTGTGGTCATGATTTTTACTCCTTTTTAAAACAGGAGTGGATTCTGCGTAATCCGAGTTAAAATTACAAGAGAAATTCTCATAAAAAATACCTCATCTACCCAGTGTTTATATGGTTTTTTAAACGATTTAGCTTGTTGATGCGCGCTAAACCTGATATAAATCCCCACTAACAAATCATGTAGCATCAAAATAAATACGTGACAGTTCGTACAAATGGACTAAAATAATAAGCTATTTTTAGAAAAATAGAAAAAAAGGTTAGGAGCAACAAATGGAATACGAAGTGGATTTTATTGAAAATTACCCCCCATATAAGCCCGCTAAAGATGAAGAGTATATGAGCCCTAAAATGCTCGAACACTTCAAAAATAAATTATTGGCTTGGAAAGAGCAGTTATTGGCCGAAGCCAATAGCACCGTAACCCATTTACAGTCTGATTCTGAAACGCCAGCGGATCCAAGTGACCGTGCTTCTCAAGAAGAGGAGTTTGCATTAGAGCTACGTACTCGTGATCGTGAGCGTAAACTGATTGCTAAAATTGATAAATCATTACGCATGATCGAAAGTGGTGAGTATGGTTATTGCAAAATGAGTGGCGAAGAGATTGGTCTACCACGCATGGAAGCACGCCCTACGGCTGATTTAACCGTTGAGATGAAACGCAAGCAAGAAATTCGTGAAAAACAAGGCGTTGCGTAAGCCCTAACCCTCAAGTAAACAATCACAATGTGACTTTAAATGGGTAGGTTCATTTACAAAAATGAACTCACCCGTTTAAATTATTTTCCCCCCCCTCCCTTATCACCACTATACGGATTAAGGTTACAGCCATTGAACACGCCTGATCTTATTCATCTTCTTTGCTTGCCTCAAAGCTACCCCCATTCGGTTGAGGTCATTACGACCATTGAAACCCATATTTCCGTGGTTTTTTTAACAGGGCCTTATGCGTATAAACTTAAAAAGCCCGTCGATTTTGGTTTCTTAAATTTCAGCACACTCAAGCGTCGCAAACAATACTGTGGTCTAGAGCTACAGCTTAACCAACGTTACTCACCTCAGCTCTATTTAGAAGTGGTAGCCGTTTACCTAGACCAGCACAACCAAATTGCGTGGCAACCCACACCCAGCCATCCACAGCCCATTGAATACTTGGTAAAAATGAAGCAATTTGACCCAAATGAAGTATTGGGTAAAAAGCTGCAAACCGAGACACTCACTCCGTATCAAGTGGAAGCACTGAGTGCTTTGATTGCCGATTTTCATCAGTCAGCCGAGGCGATACAACCTAATACCTCCTTGGCACAAAGCCCTCTGGGAACGCCTTTAACACTACTTGACCCCATGCAGGATAATTTCCCAACGCTGTACGAGTACTTTAAAGAGGATAATATTCCAACGCTTAAACAACTTGAAAACTGGACACAGCAACAGTTTAAAAAGCTATCGAATGTAATGCTATTACGTAGAACGGAGGGTCACATCAAAGCCTGTCATGGTGATCTGCATACCGATAATATGACACTCATCGATCAACAACCCGTTTTATTTGATGGCATTGAGTTTAATGAATCTTTTCGCTGGATTGATACCATCAGTGATTTGGCTTTTTTATTAATTGACTTAGACTTTAAAAAACAAACGGCACTGTCCTGCCAAATTTTATCGCTTTATTTAAGCCAAACCACTGACTACCCCGCATTAAAGCTCTTAAAGTTTTATCAAGTATACCGCGCTTTGGTTCGCGCTAAAATCACCACATTAAGAGCCTCGCAATTGCCCAATAACCATCTTGAAAAAGTGCACTTAATGCAGACCGCATATGATTACATGCATCTCGCCACTACCTATACCCAACCTAATACACAGCCTAAGCTTGTTTTGCTACAAGGCGTATCGGGTTCTGGTAAAAGTTATTTTGCCAATCAACTGCTTACCTTAATGCCTGCGATTACATTAAGTTCAGACCGCCTTCGCAAACAACTCTATGGCATCTCCCCTTTACACAGAGTGGCCGACTCTGAGAAACCCTCTCTGTACAATGCACAAATGAATAAAAAGGTCTATCAAGCCCTGTTAACACACGCCCAACAAATACTCTCTTTTGGTTTTAATGTCATCGTAGATGCTACCTTTTTACAACATAAACACCGCACACCTTTTTATGAGATGTGTCAGTCACTTAACCACAAGCAGACTCCCCTTATTTTTAGGGGCGTAATTTACATTAACACCAGCCCTGAGCTGGCCACTCTGGCCATTCAATCAAGAGCCCAAAAAAACAACAACCCTTCTGATGCTAATCATTCTGTCATGCAAGCACAATATCAACACCTAGAGCCGCCGACCTCCTCTGAAAATGCACTTATACTTGAAGCACAACAGTTACGTCAATTTTTTCCCGCACCTTTAATTCAAGATTTTTTAAATAGGCCGATACCCTTTAAGAACCCTTAGTATGGCAAGAGTGATTTTCATGGCATTTTATAAACGACTGATCTTTATGTTTTGTTGTATTTTTTCCCCCCCCTCTCTCTATGCAGCGGAAACCACTCCTGCAAGTGGTGTAAATGTATTAGGCATCGATCTAATTCAAGCAGATATCACCAGTGTACGGAGCCAGTTATGGAATATTGGTGGCTATTTACAAGCCAAAAGCTCTGTTAAACAGCATAACTATGATAAATTTTTTCCATGGTCGACCATGCGAGACAGCTATTACATTTTATTTCGCTACAACCATGCGGGAAAAATAACCTCGGTTAAGCGACTTTATCGCCCTTACTCCATCGAACAAAATAACCGAAGAACTGCGATTACCACTCGTGAAGTGGCGCGCTCTTTAATCCAAAAACTGGGCGCACCCTCTCAAATTCAAACCAAAGGCTGGGGAGGAAGTTTGGGTTATCGTTCGTATACTTGGCAAGACGATAAAGTAACCATTACCGTTGACAGAGAGGGGGGGGAAAAATTAGGAAATATTTTTGTGCAATATACCGTCAATATTCATGACCCATATGAAGTTGTACAAAAAGAGGAGGACACCCCCGCTCAAGGGGCATAATGTAAGTTAACGCAAATACAACCTACCAAATTCCTTAATAACCGGCCATGCCTCATCCAAATGTTGAAAAGCATGATTTCCTTCTGGATAAGTCACCACTTGAATGTTTGACGATTCCATTAAAGCCGTGGGTTGATAAGCGTTTAATGCAAATGGAATATCAATCAGCTCATCCGCTTCATCCAATAACAATAGTGCTGGCACACTTAAATCTAACGGATTATTTTCATTAAAAAACAATGGCTTAAGCTGATCAATGTACACGTTATCGATGCAAAACTTCTCACCCGTTGCACTGCTTTTATGCTCTCCCTTATTTTTTTCAAAAAGAGGAATCGGGTTCAATGCTGGGTTGATCATGACATAAGGGCACCGGTACTTTTGTCCTAAATACTGAGCATAAAAACCACCCATTGAAGAGCCAGCCAACATCACTTGCACATCAGGCTGATTGAGCAACGGTAAAAAAACCTTTTCAATTGCCGCTAAACTCTCTTGTGGAGAGAGTAATGGGTAAGTAGGTGTCAGCCAATGTTGAAATATTATTTTCTCCCCCCCCTCCTCTATTTTTGAGCCTTTTTTACTTGAATTTTCTTGAGTAACCTGTGCCAAAAACCATTGTGCTTTATGGCTTTGACCACTGCTCAAAAAGCCGTGTAGATAGACACAATATCGCATACACATTCTGTTAGAATCCCATCATGATAAAAATACCTAAAATACAGCAGCGCCCCATAAACCCCAGTGTTTTTGAAGCGGCCACACAACTTGGCTTAACCCCTTTGCAAGCAAAATTGGTCGCCAGTCGAATTGATGATACCACGCAGTTAGAAAAAGTCATTTTTCCCAAGCTCAAGTACATTCAACACCCCAGCGATTTAAAAAATGCCATGCAAGCGGCAGAGCTTATTGTCCAAGCCATTCAAAGCAATGGCGTGATTGTACTCGCCACGGACTATGATACCGATGGAGTCACCTCAGCATGGGTGGCCAAAACCGCACTGGTCAACTACTTTGGGGTTCCCAGCGAACGAGTGATTCATATCATTGGCGAGCGCAAACAAGGCTACGGTATTACCGATGAAGTAGTCGATCGTATTTTAGACATTCCCAAGCCGATTGCGCTCGTTATCTCCGCTGACCAAGGATCCAGTGATGAACCCCGTATTGCGCGCTTAAAAGAGTCGGGCATCAATGTTTGCATTACAGACCACCACCAACTGCCCCAAGAGGGAGTTCCATCCAGTGCCGCCTGTACCGTCAACCCACAGCAAGCGGGCTGCCAATACGATAAAACTGTTGCGGGCTGTTACGTTATTTTTATTGTCATGACACAGGTTCGGCAAGCCCTCATCAATGCAGGCCACCTATCCAAAGAGTCCCCCTCTCTAAAAGCCCTAAGCATGAACGTTGCCCTAGGCACGGTGGCCGATAGTGTAAGCCTAAGAAGTCCAAATAACCGCGCCATTGTTCAGTCAGGCCTGCACTTTATTAATCAATTTAAATCCCCCGCTTGGCAAGCGATGAAAACATTAAATGATAACAATGAGCGCCCTTACGATGCCGAGTTTTTAGGCTTTCAAGTGGCAACTCGTATCAACGCCGCCAGCCGAGTCAGTGATGTCACCACCGCCTTTAACTTCTTAAATGCCGCCAGCCCACAACAAGCACAACAATATCTCGAACAGCTCGATGCCGATAACTTAAATCGTCGTAGCCAACAAGACGGTATGCTGACCCAAGCCAAAGCCATTGCCGAGCAACGCTATCATGCCAATAAATACACCCTAACCGTTCGCATGCAAGGCAATGCAGGTATTCAAGGCATTATCGCTTCTCGTATTGGCGAACAATACGGCCTGCCCACCATTGCCATGACCGACCTAGAGGATGGATTTATCGCAGGCAGTGGCCGCGGCATAGTTCCCACGATTGACCTACGAGAAGCCTTTCAATGGATGGCCGATCAACACCCTAACCTCTTTGTCTCCATGGGCGGTCATGCGGGAGCGGCTGGCTGTATGATTCCTGAAGAAAATTTTGACACCTTTGAACAACTGTTTGAGCAAGCTATTCAAAACCAAATAGGCGATGAACCCCCCGTTCCAATCATAGAGACCGACGGTACTTTAAGCGCCGAGCAACTCTGCCCAAAGCTTATTGAAGAAATTAGCCTGCTCGAACCCTATGGCAGAGAGTGGCCTAAACCCTTGTTTTCAGGTGAATTTACCATTAAAGAAGTGCGAGCGGTTGGGCAAACCAAAACCCACCTCTCCTTTAAACTGCAAGGCGAGCAGCAACAAGTACTCTCTGCCATCTACTTCAATGCCAAAGCCTCCAGTGAAAGCCCTGATCCATTTAATACAGGAGATACCATTCACTGCGTCTACCAACCCAGTCTCAACACCTATTACGGTAGAACAACCTTGCAACTTCGCTTGGTTACAGCCCAAAAGCAAGCGTAATTGATTAGAATAACGAAGCATTAAAGTGGTAAAATTTAGAAAAATCGCGTTTATTACTCATTGAGACCTTTACACGAATCGTGCAAAGGTCTCTTATTTAAAGGCCTCACAAAATGATGAGACATAGGCTCGCTGTAGCCGCGAACATTTTAAACAAAGTAAAACTTCCCAGTATTTCAACCGAAGTAGCACGACTGCAAGATGAGTCGCTCAAACCCGATCCCGACGTGGTAGTGGTGGCTGAATGCATTAGCCGAAACCCAAAACTGTTAACAAAATTTTTAGCAGTCGCAAGCTTTATACACCAAAAAGAGATCACCACCGCTCGAGAAGCCGTTTCGCTGTTAGGCACCAAAGGGGTCTTTTCGGTATTTTTTTCCAGTGCCGTTGAATTTACCTTTCAATCATTCGGTGATGACGCTTTAATTGTTAACCACGCCATTAAAATAGCCACCGCCATGGGTGAACTCTCCGTCTTTTGCCCAGGGATAAAAAGCAGCGATGCCTATCTCTTTGGACTGCTATTTAACGTCGGTTACATCGTATTAAATCGTTACGATCCAAAATCGTATAAAGCATGTTACATCGCAAGCCTAAGACACCCATCGACCGCTCAAGAAAAAGAATTAAAGATGTACGACACTACAAGTAGCTACATCGGTGTTTATGTCGCTAAAAAATGGCGTGTCAAAAACTCTATTTACAGCGGTATTCTATTTCAACAAGACAACGTTAAAAGATGCCCCAAAGGTGAAAACTTTGCCTTTGAGCTAGTCAACTTGCTCAGCATTGCACGTTTAGTGGTGGTCGAAACAGAAGACAGTAGCTACGTAACCGAAGAAGTACGAGAGATGGCTATGGAATCCATGCGCACCATGCAAATCAGTAACAAAGAGTTTGTACGCGCACAACGCGCGGTTAAAAAATTCACCAAAGACTTAGCGTCCTTTCCTGATGATTTTATGGAAGGTTTGGAAGATTAAAGGCTCTTTTTTTACACATCTTTAAAAAAAAAGCAAAAAAAAACCTGACTTTCAAAACACATAATGTGCATGAAAATCAGGTTTTTAGAATGTGGTAGCGGGGACAGGATTTGAACCTATGACCTTCGGGTTATGAGCCCGACGAGCTACCAAGCTGCTCCACCCCGCGACAATTTATAGATTGAAAAGCAACTCTCTGCGTTCCAATGTGGCGTATTATAGGGGGTTTAAAGATTAAAGCAAGCTTTATGCCTTTTATTTTTTAATAATTTATAAACAATCTATCGTAAATTTAAGATAACAGCTGAAAATAGTCCAATTATTCCGCCAAATACGCCACCCCAAACAACAAGCCATCCTAGGTGCTCTTGAATCATCTGTTGCACCATCTCTTTAACCATTTGAGGGGTTAACTCCTCAAGGCGTGCATCAATAATGTCAGCGACTTTAGAGCGAATATCCGCCATCACTTCAGGTTGATCCATTTCACTTTGTAACAATTGGTTAAAGTCCTCTTTTTCAGTGATTTCAATAATTGACTCTTTCATGCTTTTCATAAAGGGTTCTTTTAACGGCGTTAACGCATCTGCCCCACCAAACATTCCCAACATACTGCCAAACGAAGAGTTCATAATCACCTCAATCAATCGATCAAACGAAGGCGCTAAATCAACTTTTTCAATCACTGGTGCAAGTGAGAACTTAGCACCCGAGCTGAGCTGACCACCCGAAACAAAACGATCGATGTTTTCTTGGGTAAAAAACTGCTCCATCATCAAGGTTTTAATAGCGGCTTTAAAGGCTTCAAATCGATTGGGAATTACCCCTGACCCGATCAATCCAGGTACTTTTTCAAACAGCATGTATACCGCCAACCAGTTAGTCAGCGCACCTGAAAGGGCAAACAAACCAATCATCATAATCAAATCATTATGTAACCCCCACCCTAAAGCAAGAATGGTGGCGGCAATCAAGTTGGTTAAAATACTTTTGTTCATTTTTAAAAGGTCTCGTTTTTATTAGTTTTATTGATCAATTAAATAAGGGAGGAGAAAAAATTTTCAAGCTTTAAAACAACTCAATCGCTAGAACGACTTTCTGCCACCACAAATGCAACGGTATGGTGTTTTTCATCACTCACACTGATAGACCAGTGTGTAATGCCGAGTTCATTGGCTTTTTGCTCGGTGGTGCCCTCTAAAACAAGAATGGGTTGTCCCGAGGGTTTATGCCCAATGGTCATCCCCTTAAAGCAAACTCCGTGCGCAATGCCCGTTCCCAACGCTTTAGAAACAGCCTCTTTCAAAGCCCAGCGTTTGGCCAAAAATCGTTCTGGATGTATTTTTTTTGCAAACTCGGCCTGCTCGCTCTCAGAGAGCAGTCGTTTAACAAACGCTTGCCCCTGCCGCGCATATACCTTAGCAATACGATCTACATCTACAATGTCAGTTCCAACGCCTACAATCACGGTATGGGCAACTCTACTTTAAATACGCTTGTTGACGCGCTTCAATCATAATTCGCTTCATTTCACGGGTTGCTTCGGGCAAACCCGAAAAAATGGCTTGTGCGATGATGGCGTGACCAATATTCAGCTCTTCAATCTCTTTAATGGCTGCAATGGCTTGTACATTGTGATAGTGCAATCCGTGCCCTGCATTAACCACCAAGCCTAAACGCGTGGCGTATTCGGCGGCATGACGAATGCGCTCAAGTTCCACTTCAATCTCATCTGGTTTGGTTAACTCAGCGTAGGTACCAGTATGCAGTTCAATCACGGGCGCACCGACTTCTTTGGCGGCTTCAATTTGACGCTCATCAGGATCAATAAACAGGGATACTCGGCACTCAGCTTGCGCTAATTGACGACACACATCGGTCAACCACTCCATTTGACTGGCCACATTCAAGCCACCTTCTGTCGTCAGCTCTTCACGCTTTTCAGGTACTAAACAAATGTCTTCTGGCTTGTAAGCACACGCAATTTGAACCATCTCTTCGGTCGCCGCCATCTCTAAATTTACTTTGGTTTGGCGCATAGAAATAATACGCGCAACGTCTTCATCTTGAATGTGGCGACGATCTTCACGCAAGTGTAAAGTAATGCTGTCTGCCCCCGCCATCTCAGCATCTAAAGCGGCTTTAATCGGATCGGGGTAACGCGTGCCTCGTGCTTGCCTTAAGGTAGCCACGTGATCAATATTCAGTCCAAGGTAAATAGGGTTCATATCAAGTTCCTTTGTTCTTTAATGTATGTATGCATTTTTTATATAAAAAAAAGGGGGGGGGAAATTTCAATCACGCTTAAAGCAGCCAAAAAGCTGTCGTGTCATAATAGGTTTTTCACCTAAATAGGGCGTTAATACCGCTCTAAGCAACTGTTTTAACTGGGGTAAGGCCATTTCACAATAGTGCTGTTCGGCTAAGGAAATCAAACTCTGCCCTGTTATAAAAACGCCCGTCTTTAACCCATCTTGTTCAGCCTTAATCGCGCCTGTTTCTGGATAAAAATAGTAATTTGTCTGCGCTTCAATCGGTTGCTGTTCAATGTCCTCATTGCACACTACACCTTGCCCCAATTCATTTAACAGATGAAACTCAAACAGTCGTAACGCCCACGCTTGCTCATTGCGTGTATTGGCCGCCAACAGTTGGTATAACGTGTGTTGATACTGTTCAAAAAGATATTCAGCTCCAATATGCGAAAACAGCAAGCGGTAGAGCAGTTCATTTAGATATAAACCACAAATGCTCGCCTCACCCGTTAACGGAAAGTATAGGCTGGCACGTTCCAATTGATGAACCGAAACCAGATCAGAGGATTTATTCGCCCGCTCTCGCCATTGCAGTGTCAGTAGTTGAAATGGTTGCAATAAAGCAGATTTTTGGGAGGCGGTTTTTCTCCCCCCCCTTACACCCCGAATAATGCCGTTAAACTTACCGTATTGCGGTGAAAAAAAGGTCACCAACGCACTGGTTTCTCGATAGGCTCTGCTGTGTAACACAAAGGCAGGCTGTTCAATCTCCATCGTATACTGAACGATTAACTGCTGTAGTTATCGTCGTACCCTAAACTGGCTAAGGCACGTGCATCATCCGACCAGTTGGCTTTGACCTTAACCCAAAGCTCTAAATGCACTCGACCATCTAATAGGGTGATTAAATCTTTACGTGCCTGCGAGCCCATCTCTTTAATAAGCGCGCCTTTTTTACCAATTACAATCTGTTTTTGGCCTTTACGCTCCACTAAAATAAGTGCGTTAATAAACCAACGCCCCTCTTCTTCGTCAAACTTAAACTGTTCAATTTCAACCGTTGCCCCATAAGGCACTTCTTCGCCCAAGGTACGCATCAGTTTTTCACGAATAATTTCGGAGGTTAAAAAACGCTGTGAACGATCGGTAATGTACTCTTCTGGAAAAATTTTGGCTTGGCGAGGAATGTACTTAAGCACCTCTTTTTTAATCAGGTCTAAGCCACTTTTTTTGTAAGCCGAAATCGGAATCAGCATATCCATCTGAACATTCTCACTCACAATTTGCATAAAGGGAAACAGGTCCTCTTTATTTTTGTAGTTATCAATTTTATTCATTAAGACAACTACGGGCGTTTCAATCCCTTCCAGCTTTTTAGCAACGGCTTCGTCCTCTTTGTTCCAACGCCCTGCTTCCACCACAAACAAAATCACATCCACATCTGCAAACGCACTGTTGGCGGTTCGGTTCATGTAATCATTAATGGATTTTTCCCCCCCTAGGTGCATTCCTGGGGTATCCACATAAATAATTTGGTGTTTAGCCGTGGTGTAAATACCGTGAATACGATGGCGAGTGGTTTGAGGCTTATGCGAGGTAATGCTCAGCTTTTGCCCCAATAACTCGTTCATAATGGTGGATTTCCCCACATTGGGACGACCAATCACCGCTGCAAACCCCGTTTGATAATCGGTTTTTGGCTCGCTCGTTTCGTCATTGCCACCCGCTAAAATGGCTTCTAAATCTAATGGTTTATTCATAATATTTTTTTCCTTATGGCCTAAATCTTCATAAGATTCCAAGGAGCTTATGACTGAATCATAAGCTCCTATACTTCGCCCAGTGCTTTAAGTGCTGATTCAGCCGCTTTTTGTTCCGCTTTTCGACGGTTCGATGCCGTCGCTTCAAATTTAGTATTGAGCTTCTCCACAAAACACGACACGGTAAATGACTGTGCGTGTGCCGCGCCATTCACGGTAATAATGCTGTATTCTGGCAAAGGTTCATTGCGTGATTGTAACCACTCCTGCAGCCGTGTTTTAGGGTCTTTACCAATGTTCTTCGGATCAAGCACTTCTAAACGATTATGGTACAAACGCTCCACTAATGCTCGGCAAGCATCAAGCCCCGAATCCTCGTAAACCGATGCAATAATCGCTTCAACCGCATCAGCAATAATTGAATCGCGTCGAAACCCGCCACTTTTTAACTCACCAGGACCTAAAACAAGGTAATCACTTAAATGATACTCACGTCCAATCAACGCTAAGGTGTCGCCTTTCACCAAGTGCGCTCGCACTCGGCTCATATCACCCTCAGGCAAATTACTAAACTGATGAAACAGGACATCAGCAATCATAAAGTTGACCAAGCTGTCCCCTAAAAACTCCAACCGCTCATTATTTTTAGCCCCCATACTTCGGTGCGTTAACGCATGTTGTAACAGAGCAATATTTTGGTATGAATGCCCTAGTTTTTTAGACAACTGGCCTAACTTAGCCAAGCGTTCAACGGAGAGTTTTTCAGGTTTTTTAGCCATTTTACTCAATGCCTTTTCCGATACGGTTAAAGTGAATTCCACTATCCCAGTTCATCCAAATACCAAATGCACGGCCTTTTAAGTTCTTCTCAGGCACAAAGCCCCAAAAGCGACTGTCGTTACTGTGATCACGGTTATCACCCATCACAAAATATTCACCTTCTGGAACGGTAACCGTATCCATATCAAGGCTTCTTTTATCCATATCCAATAAAATTTGGTGCCAACGATCTTTAGAAAAAGACTCTTTAACAATCGTTGCGCCATTCATGACACTGCCAGAGTCGGTACCCAAATATTTGCCCACTAACTCGGTATCTACTTTTTTACCGTTAATAAACAAAGAGCGATCAATATAAGTGATTTCATCTCCGGGAATTCCCACCACACGTTTAATGTAGTCAACGGTTGGATCACCAGGAAACTTAAACACTACTACATCGCCTCGTTCAGGCGTACTGACAGGAATAACGGTGGTTTGAATCACGGGCAACTTCACTCCATAGGCAAATTTATTGACTACAATAAAGTCACCAATTTGCAAGGTTGGATACATGGAGCCTGAAGGAATTTTAAACGGTTCAATAATGAATGAGCGTAATACCAAGACAATTAAAAAGATTGGAAACAGCGAGCGAGCGTACTCAACAATAATCGGCTCTTTGGTTGCCACCACCGCTTTTAAACGTTTGGGACGCCAGATAATTCGATCTACATAAGCGATCACACCACTTACTGCCGTCACGATAACTAAAATCAGTTCAAAACTCATTACGACTCTCCTGTATCCAGAATCGCCAAAAAGGCTTCTTGTGGCAGTTCAACATTCCCAACCGACTTCATTCGTTTTTTCCCTTCTTTTTGCTTTTGCAATAGTTTCTTTTTACGAGACACATCACCACCATAACATTTAGCGGTTACGTTCTTACGCAGCGCTTTAACATTAGTTCGCCCAATAATTTTAGCGCCAATAGCCGCTTGAATCGCCACATCAAACATCTGACGTGGAATCACATCTTTAAGCTTTTCAACAATCAATTTGCCACGTTGCGCCGCAAAATTACGATGCACAATCACACCTAAAGCATCTACTTTTTCGCCATTAATTAAGAAATCCATACGCACTAAATTATCAGCTTGAAAACGTCTAAATTCGTAATCCATTGAGGCGTAACCACGACTGCATGACTTTAAACGATCAAAGAAATCCAACACCACTTCATTTAAAGGCAGTTCATACTGAATGGTTACTTGCCCCCCTGAGTACTGCATATCTTTTTGAACGCCACGTTTCTCAATACACAGCTTCATCACCGATCCCACGTACTCATTAGGCACTAAGATACTGGCATGAATAATCGGCTCTCGAATCTCTTCAACCAAGCCCATATCAGGCAGTTCGGATGGGTTATCAATTTTTAAAAGTTCCCCCCCCTTAGTTAAGACTTCGTAAATAACCGTGGGTGCGGTCACAATTAAATCAATATTGTATTCACGCTCTAAACGCTCTTGCACGATCTCCATGTGCAACATACCCAGAAAACCACAACGGAAACCAAAGCCTAAGGCTTCGGAACTTTCTGGTTCAAAATGCAGTGCGGCATCATTTAAACGTAGCTTGCGCAATGATTCTCGTAGGTCTTCATACTGCTCTGAGGTAATTGGAAACAGCCCAGCAAAAACACGAGGTTGTGCCGCACTGAAACCAGGCAATGCTTCCACATCCACACGATTGGCATCGACTAAGGTATCCCCTACGGGTGCACCGTCAATGTCTTTAATTCCCGAAATAACATAGCCAACTTCCCCAGCGTTTAAACAGGCTGTTGGTGTGCGTTTTGGTGTAAAAATCCCAACATCATCAACCACATACTCCTCTTTGGTAGACATAACGCGCATCTTGGTTTTTTTACCAATACGACCGTCCATCACTCTAACCAAAGAGACCACGCCCAAATAGTTATCAAACCAAGAATCAATAATTAATGCTTTTAAAGGCGCTTCTGGATCCCCTTGAGGGGGGGGGATTTTTGCGACAATATCTTCTAGGGTCTCTTCAATTCCAATCCCTGCTTTGGCACTGGCACGAACGGCATCAACGGCTTCTACCCCAATAATTTCTTCGATCTCTTCAATCACGCGATCGGGTTCTGCCGCTGGTAGGTCAATTTTATTGAGTACCACTAAGACTTCTAACCCTTGCTCAATTGCGGTGTAACAGTTGGC
>WFQP01000142.1 GCA_015487015.1 Thiomicrorhabdus sp. | reverse complement strand
TGGGTGAAACACGTCAGGTTGATTGGCTGTTAGAAGGCGCGCAAGCGGCCTAACCGCCGATCCTTGATCGCCACCCCGTTAAAAGCGGCCGCTTGCGGGCGCTTTTAACATTTAGTATAAGGCACTATTGCCTTCCTATTCATTCATAACGTCTTTTACAGTCAAACCAACCATTTTTTAAAGGATTATTCACGACACCCTATTCTACGTAAAACAAAACCAAGAACACGCTTAATTACTTGTTTAATATCATCTATATCGTACAAACCTACCTTTTATTAAAAAGTGAACAAAAGGCAAAAAATAAAATATCGTAATGGGTATTATAAAACTAGAAAATAGAAAGAGATAGATTCAAGTCTTTACTTAGCACATTAAGCTAAGAAAACACTCGAAATAGCTACCTTTTAGATAGAACGAACATAGGGGGGGGAAATTTTAAGCGTTTTGATGCCAGAAAGGGGAATCAATGGTGGGGGTACTTGGGCTGGCGGTGCTTCTTTCGGTCATGGTGCCAGCTAAGTAAGCGTCTCGCCCTGCTTCAATGGCTTTGGCGAAGGCATTGGCCATTAGTACGGGTTGGTTGGCGTGTGCCACGGCGGTGTTGAGTAAGATGGCGTCCACCCCCATCTCCATCGCTTGTGTGGCGTGAGACGGTTTGCCAATGCCGGAATCGACAATAATGGTGGTGTCTGGAAAACGATCCCGAATGGATTGCAATGCATAGGGGTTTAAAATACCTTTTCCTGTTCCAATGGGCGATCCCCACGGCATGAGTACTTCGCAGCCTAAATCCACTAGGTGCCGTGCAATGACTAAATCGTCGGTACAGTAAGGCAGCACTTTAAAACCATCATTCATTAATATTTCGGTGGCTTTTACCAGTGCGATGGGGTCTGGTTGTAGGTTGTAGTCATCCCCAACCAGCTCGAGTTTAATCCAATCGGTTTGAAACAGTTCACGACTCATTTGAGCCATATTCACGGCGTCATTAACGGTGTGACACCCTGCGGTATTGGGTAATAAGTGTAGGCCAAGTGATTGAATCAGTTGCCAAAAATCTTGCCCCCCACTTGCGCCATTGGCTTGTGGGTTTTGGCGACTTAATGAGAGGGTCACAATTTGTGCACCAGAGGCCAAAATGGCGTCTTTCATGATTTGTGGCGAGGGATAGAGCGCACTGCCAATCAAAAGACGGCTTTGTAGTTTTGTGCCGTAAATCGTCACGCAATCGTCACGGGTTGAGTCACTCATGATCTGTTATTCCTTTGGTTTTCCATTTTTTTACCCCCCCTGAATCGCTGAAATCACTTCCAGTCGATCCCCGTCAGCCAAGTGTGTATTTGGGTAGAGCGAGTTGGGTAAAAATTGACCGTTTAACAATACGGCATAGGGTGGCTTGGCATTAAATTCGGTTAATGCCTGCTCAACGGTACTCGCGTGCGCTAAATGAAACGGTATGGTATTCACATCAACTTGAATTTGTTGAGATGGATTCGATGATTGCATAATTTTCCCCCCCTTCTTTTTAAAGGTTAAGTGATTTGGGTTGAATTAAATCAGGCATCTCTTTCAATACCGCGTTCAGCCGTTCATGGTGCGTGGCGTTATTTGAGTGGTCGTTTTGGGCATATATAATCCCCAAACAAGCATCCACCATAGCGGGGGCTAATAAAAACCCGTGCCGGAATAGTCCATTAATATTAATGATATTCTCTTGCACCACTATTTTAGGCTCATTGTCTAAATAGGCGGGACGAATGCCGGCCGAAATTTCTAAAATTTCCGCTTCAGCAAACCCTGAATGCACACTAAAACAGGCCGATAATAACTCCAACGCCGAACGTACAGTAGGCTCACGATCATCTTCCGTTTCAATTTGTGTGGCACCGACCACAAAAATACCCTTTTCTTTGGGGGTGATGTAAATGGGGTAACGCGGGTGCATTAAACGCACTGGACGATTCAACTGAACATCCGGTGCTTTTAAGCGCAGCACTTCCCCTCTCACACCTCTTAGGCTTGGGATTTTTGGATACAACTCACTTAAAGGTTTATCATTACCCTGTTGATTTTGTTCCTGTTTTTGACCAAAACCACGGCAATCAATAACCCAATCGAACTCTGAACAATTCAATGGCTGACCGTTGTTTAAAAACGTCTGTTCAGAACGTGTAATAAACGCATTGCTGTGCCATGTAAAGTTAGGGTGGTTTAACGCGTGTGCTTTTAACGTTGTTTCTAACGCAGCCAGCAACTCACGATTATCCAACTGTCCCTCACAAGGGAGGTAAATCCCCCGCTTTAAACGAGGGTTTAACCCTGGCTCAAGTTCGTGAATTTTTTGAGACGAAACGACTTCAAACTCATCGCCTTTTAAACGTTGTTTAAACTGCTCTAAGTTGCCTTCATCTTGTTCAAAAGCCACGACGAGACTGCCCGCTTGCTGAAAAAATACTGGGTTATCCAGTTTTTTTAACAAACTTGGCCAGCGGGTTAACGCCAGTTCACCCAGTGCCATAATCTCTTTGGAGGCATCAGCCGACTCGGATAACGGTGCCAACATAGCGGCCGCTAAATAGGCGGCGCTTTGTTGGCCTTGACCGTCGTCTTGATCAAACAGCTCAATGGCAAACTCGTCTTTAAGCGAAAGCGCCAACAATCGACCGACCAAACCCGCCCCTAAAATAGCCACTTTAGGGGGCGATGTTGTGTCTACAGCCGACATATTACGCTTCCTTCTGATAGATCTCACTGCCCGATTTAATAAACTCTTTGGACTTCTCTTTCATGCCTTGCTGAATGCTTTCTAATGAAATTTCAGTAATTTGTCCAGCTTGTCCCGTCGCAGCGGCTTCATCTTGTGCAGCGGCGTACTCTCGTACTTCTTGTGAAATTTTCATCGAGCAGAACTTAGGCCCACACATTGAACAAAAATGCGCGACTTTTCCTGAGGCTTGTGGAATGGTCTCGTCGTGATAAGAACGCGCTCTTTCTGGGTCTAAACCTAGGTTAAACTGATCTTCCCAACGGAACTCAAAACGGGCTTTAGATAAGGCGTTGTCTCTGATTTGTGATCCAGGATGTCCTTTGGCTAAATCCCCAGCATGTGCCGCGATTTTATAGGTCATTAAGCCCTCTTTTACATCCTCTTTATTTGGCAACCCCAAATGCTCTTTAGGTGTTACATAGCAAAGCATGGCACAACCGTACCAACCAATATTGGCGGCACCAATACCCGATGTAATGTGGTCGTAACCCGGAGCAATATCCGTGGTCAATGGTCCTAAGGTATAAAATGGTGCTTCGTCACACACTTCAAGCTGCTTATCTACATTCTCTTTAATCATGTGCAGAGGAATGTGACCCGGCCCTTCAATAATGACTTGCACATCATGCTTCCATGCAATTTTAGTCAATTCACCCAAAGTCTCTAACTCAGCAAACTGCGCTTCATCATTGGCATCGGCTACTGAACCCGGGCGTAAACCATCGCCTAATGAGAAACTGACGTCATAGGCTTTCATGATTTCACAAATATCTTCAAAGTGCGTGTACAAGAAGTTTTCTTGATGGTGCGCTAAACACCATTTAGCCATAATCGATCCACCACGCGACACAATGCCCGTTAAACGTTTAGCGGTCATTGGCACATAGCGCAATAACACACCCGCGTGAATGGTAAAGTAATCCACCCCCTGCTCGGCTTGCTCAATTAAGGTGTCTCTAAAAATTTCCCATGTAAGGTCTTCGGCAATGCCGTTTACTTTCTCTAGGGCTTGATAGATTGGCACAGTACCAATTGGAACGGGCGAGTTACGCATAATCCATTCGCGGGTTTCGTGAATGTTACGACCCGTTGAGAGATCCATAACGGTATCCGCTCCCCATTTCGTTGACCAAACCAACTTTTCAACTTCTTCAGGAATGGACGAACCTACGGAGGAGTTACCAATATTGGCGTTCACTTTAATTAAGAAGTTACGTCCAATAATCATCGGTTCTAGTTCAGGGTGATTGATGTTACACGGAATAATCGCTCGTCCACGCGCCACTTCGTCACGTACAAATTCAGGGGTAATCTCTTTAGGAATCGAGGCACCAAACGATTGGCCTTCGTGTTGCAGTTTTAACACTTCGTCTGCCATCTCGGCGCGTTTCATGTTTTCACGAATGGCAATGTATTCCATCTCTGGTGTGATAATGCCTTGGCGTGCATAGTGCATTTGCGTGACATTTTTGCCCGCTTTGGCACGTTTAACCGAAGGCAAGTTATCAAAACGAATTTTCTCTAAGCCATCATTCGCTAGGCGCTCTTGGCTAAAGCTAGAGGTGACGGAATCTAACTGTTCCACATCATTACGTGCTTCAATCCAAGACTCTCTTAGCTTAGGTAAACCTTTGTACACATCCACTTCAATAGAAGGGTCGGTGTAAGCACCCGACGTATCATAAACATTAATCGGCTCATTTGGCTCGGTTACGATGTTATCGCCTTCACCACTGATGTAAGTATCGCTCGTGGTAATTTGGCGCATGCCTACTTTAATAGGGTGAAACTTACCTTCAATATAGATTTTTTTAGAATTTGGGAATGATTGACCCGATACATTTTTAATAAATGCTTCGGCAGCGGCACGTCTTTCGCGACGGTCAGTGGTTTTACGATCAGTAGGGTTATTCATGGCTTGGCCTTTTTAAAATATAAAAAATTAAATGGGCGAAGCTCTTAAGACAGTGTAGAAAACAGATGGGATTCAAGGAGTGAATCAAAAACGATCTGATTGTTCCCTTCGCTGGTATTAACCAGATCAGGTTCTACGGATCCCGCTTGCGCGATCTCAGCCTAAAGGCACTCCGACAAAAAACTACGCTTATTATAGTGCTATTCTTTAAAATTGCAAAAAAGCCTAAAAAGACTCATGCAGAGCATTCAATTGCGTTTTGAGATAGGTATACGAACGAGTAAGAAAGTGAATGGACGCACCAAGCAAGTTCAAAAAAACCTATTACTTTAAGTGTGATAACAGATATTTTTTAAACTTGCTCACGCATTATTTTTTACGGTTTTTTCTTCGAATAATCGAAGAGCGTTGATGTTCATCCTCTGGAAAGACGCGCCCTAACTCGATGCATTTAAAGATATGATTAAACACTTTTCCGGGGTGCCCTTTTCGTTTTCCTGAGCGGAAATAGGAGTGACCTTTTAGATCATAGACATTATTCACATCATCACAATCTACGCGATAGACATTGCGAGGCGTTTTTTTCATGTTTTCAGGGCCTGTATGCCCAAGACGGCGTGAAGCAATTTTATTTTTTAAATTAAATGCTTTACTGGATCTTAATGCCAAATCGTCAGAAGCATGATAGACCACGACATTACGAGAGGCATGGCAAATAAGCTCGCCTTTCTCTCCCTTTTCGAGTGTTTCGTTCACCACATCCGCCGCGACTAAAAAGGTGTTTCTAAAAATCATGGGAACGCCATCGGCTAAATCGTATTTGTTCCATGCCACTAAGGTCTCCCTTAGCACTCGGTTGCCCATTGAGTGAGCTAAAACGTTAATACGCTTTAAACAAGGGGCTTCATTATTTTTGTCTTGCTCTCGTCGCCAAACTAAAAAACGCTCTAACACCCTAGAAAAAGAGAAGGCACTTTGATCGGCTGATTTTTGATCATCCCAATAGTCTTTAACTAAGCCAATGTCATTGTCGCAAGGCCAAACAAGCGGCACCACCAACACCTCTTTTTCTTTCTTTTGGTCACACAGGGTTTGAAGCTCTTTTGTGGCGGCAAACACATCTTCTGGTAAATTTGAAAAGCCATGAATGTAGATGAGTATTTGTCGATAGTTTGAGTCTTTTAGCTGTTGTAAAAAAGCCAAGCTACCCACTTCTGTATTTCTATTTTTATCGATATGATCACAAAAAAAGACCGAATTACTGGCGGCATTATTATCTAACTCAAAATTAAAATCCCGCCCTATTTCGGTATTAATACTTTGTTCTGGAAAACGATTGGTTATAAATAGCATTTACACACCCCTTTGCTCTATTTTATGTATGAATCCTTTAGAACCAATATACACAAAAAGACCTATCTTTTACAATGGTTCACACGGATAATACGTAAAAAACCAATAATAAATAGGGAGGGGGGAATTTTTAAACCCTAACCTTTCAAGTGCAACGAGCCTCCCAAAGCAGGGTTGCTGTTTGCATCGCTTCTTCAAGCGTTAGATGCTCAAGTGCCATCAGTACCATCGCCATAGTTTGGATGGTGGTCGCTTGGCCGTAGTCATGTGTTTGCTTCCCTTCCCATACCGCCATGAGTACTTGAGGGTCAATACATTTCTCCGTAGGGTCGGAATCAAAAAAAACTTTGGGTAAGAAAAATGACCATTTTTC
>WFQP01000141.1 GCA_015487015.1 Thiomicrorhabdus sp. | reverse complement strand
CATTTTAATTACGGTTGAACGCCCGCTTTCAATGGATTCTCCAGGGCAAATGGTTGCCTCAATACTCTCTAAAAAAGTCGCGGCAGGGGTGACGCACTTAATCATTGATATTCCCGTTGGCCCTACCGCTAAGATGCACAGTTACAGTAAGGCCACTAAACTGCGTAAACTGTTTGAATACGTGGGTGATAATTTAGGCTTGCACCTCGAAGTGATTATGACCGATGGCAAACAACCCATTGGATCTGGGGTCGGGCCAAATTTAGAAGCACGAGACATTATGCGAGTATTGGAAAATGACCCGCTTGCCTCAAAACATTTACAAGAAAAAGCGTTGCAACTGTCGGGAAGAATCATTGAGTTTGACAGCAAAGTCCGTGCAGGACAAGGCTATGCCATTGCACGAGATATTTTACAATCAGGACGCGCTTTAGAAAAATTTAATAACATATTGGATGCCCAAGGACGCAACCCAAACCCACTCTGTTTTGGTTCGCTGACCTATGATGTCACCGCACCCCAAACAGGTACTGTAAATGCCATCAATAATTTTGTGGTCGCCCACATTGCACGATTAGCGGGCGCACCGATTGACAAAGGGTCAGGGCTGTATATTCATAAAAAAATGGGGGATCGTGTGGTAAAAGGCGAAGCCCTTTATACCATTTATGCCGAGTTTGAAGCCGATCTCAAGTTTGCTCAAGAAGCCGCTGCATTAGACTCAGGGTTTGACGTCAATCATTCTGAGGACTATTCAGCCACTAGGAGCCTGTCCGAGAACTAGAACCGTAACGAAAATTACAGAAACGTTATAAGGCGAGCTTATCAAAAAAGGCGAATAGCACGGCTATTTAACGACTTTGATAAGCTCGCCTTATAATGTTTATGGGATTTGCAGTCGGTTTTTAGTTCTCGGACAGGCTCCTACTAGCAATTGATACAATTTCTCCCCCCCCTCCTCTAACGAACCATCGTTGGATATAGTCAATAAATTAGGGTGTGTAAGCTCGGCGAAAGCCGCCGCACGTTGTAGGCGCTCTTGAATTTGCGAGGCATTTTCGCGCCCGCGTGCTTCGAGCCGTTGTTGCAGTTTGTCTAAAGAGACTGTTACCAAAATAGGTTTAATGTCTGGCCAAAGGAGCGTGGCTTGCTCCAGATAACCTCGTGAGCCATTGATCACCACATTCATCCCCTTTGCTAACCAGTCCGCTACCTCTTGACCAATACCATAATACAAGTCATGACTTTGCCAAGTAAACAAAAAGCAGTGGTGTTGTTGACGCATGAAAAATTCAGCATCACTCAGCTGAATATGATTTTCACCCGTCAACTCAACAGGGCGAGTAATATAACGGTGTGCAATCAACACAGGACGCTCGGCTCGTTCTGCTAATAAAGGGCGAACATAGTTTAATAAACTGTCTTTTCCGACACCCGAAGCGCCAATGAGATAATAGAGAGTACCTTTCTTAATATTTTCTCCCCCCCTTACTTCTTTATTAAACATCATCTTTACACCTTTTTAATCATGAAAATAGTAATCAAGTCACCAACACGATAAAATGCCCACCATCCTAGTGCAGTAGTTACACTACCCCTTATTAAAAATAGAGAGAAGAGCAAACCATGTTTAAAATTGAACCCATTGACCCCGTTTATTATCGCAAAAAAACCCGTAATGCCACCCTTACCATTATGGCTGTATTTATTGTCATTGGGTTTGCATTTGCCAGCCTTACTGTTCACTATCTAGGCGATTTATCAAACAATAAACTGGTGCTTAACTTAATGGGTGCCTTTGTGGGCCTTATGTTAACGGCCTATATTATTAAAACCTTTTTTGCAGATAAACCTTGGATGAAAGAATCAATGTACGCTTGGCGTTTAAAACGCAGTCTTATGTACATTACCAATGTACTCGATAAAGTACAAGAAGCGGCTAAGCAAAATGACCCCCACGCCTTAAAGGTCATGCGATTTTACCACCTTGGATTAGAGCACATGCATCAACTCGAAGCGAATAGCTCCGCATCCATTGATATTATTGCCGAGAAAAAAGAGGTTGAAGAAAAAATAACAAAACTGGGCTTAGAGCTAAATCAAACAGAGTTCGATCCGGAATGGGTTAAACGTTATAAATCAGGAGAAAATGAAAGTTAGTCTATTCCAAGGTTTTTAGGTAAATGCGACTTATACTTTTTATACAACACAAATTAGATTTAATAAAAAGGACTGTAAGTAAAAAATGATTCATATCAGCTTTAATATAAAAAGCGAATAGAGCTGTACAAATACATGATTTTTAAAATATTTACTTACTTAAAAGAGTGTTATCATCAGGAGATGGCTAGGAACTTTAACCGATTAACTACCGCTTAATGCTACAAGGAGCAACTCTTGGGACACTTTTTAAAAAAAATGTACACCACATTACTGTGTGCGGCACCTCCAACGTCTTACATCAGTTTAAAAGACTTTCAAAACTTATACCATAAACGAAAGTATTTGCTTTTAAAAACATGTCTTTACATTACTTTTTTAACGCTATTTTTCTTTAGCTGTTTACACGCCTTTGTATTCCAAGGCATTGGTGACCTTGCTTTTTTATTAGAAATCACCGTTAGTTTAACAGCCCTTTATTTTATTATCTCCCTCAAGCGTAATCCTAGTCCAGAAAACACTGCGAATATTGCAACCTACTCTACCCTTATTTTTGCCGCCTTTTTATTAATATTTAATAATTTAGTCTCCCATCAAAACTTTAGCCTCATTTGGACATTCTTTTTTCCTGTGTTTGCCATTATTATGAATGGCTATAAAGCAGGATTACGTTATACCATTGTCTTTTTAAGCATCCTGCTATTTATGGCCTATGAAGGCATTGGAAACTGGCAAGCAGGACAATGGAATGAACTGAGCTTTATTCGCTTAAGTTTAGCCATGGCGATCTTAACCTTCATTATTTACATTAATGAGGTGGCGCTTACCAATGCTAAGCTACAAGCCGAGTTTGCTTTAGAAAAACTACACTCTCTTTCCGCCATTGATGAACTGACACAAATTGCAAACCGACGTAATATCGATCAATCACTCTTTAAAGCCATCCAACATGCTGAACGATACGATACACCGCTTTCTTTAACGCTGTTTGATATTGATGATTTTAAAAAAATAAATGATCAATGTGGTCATCTAGCTGGTGATAATGTTTTATTTGAACTGGTCACAGAGATCAAACATATTATTCGTTCAACAGACTCTTTTGGACGCTGGGGGGGAGAAGAATTTTTAATTGTACTGCCTAATGAAACACTTGAGTCAGCCATCAATTTTTGTGAAAAAATAAGAGTTTGTGTTGAAAAAATAACCTTTGCAGAGTGCTCTACCCAAGTTACATGTAGCTTTGGTGTTGCACATTTTCAAAAAGGAATGACTGCAGAGCAATTAATTGAACAAGCCGATAAAGCACTTTATCAAGCCAAACACTCTGGTAAAAACCGTGTAGCCTCTTTGAATTAAAAAATCCCCCCCTCTATTTGGATAGGGGGGGGGGAGATTCTTAAATACTAATTTAATTCAACATAAGCCTTTTCTGGCTCAACAGGCAAATCAACCAGTGTTGCCCATAAGTCATATTCGTCTGCGTCAACAATTTTAACAGTCACAAACTGACCCGCCTTAAGATGCGTTGCATCATCAATAAAAACTTGCCCATCAATCTCTGGGGCATCCGCCATCGAACGTGCAACAGCCCCCTCTTCAACAACTTCATCCACCAAAACCGACATTACCTGACCAATTTTGGCTTGCATCTTAGCCAAACTAATCACTTGTTGAGTTTGCATAAAACGATCAAAACGATCTTGCTTAACCTCATCTGGAATTTGTTCAGCAATCTCATTTGCCGTAGCTCCTTCAACAGGAGAGTATTGAAAGCAACCAACACGATCTAACTGTGCAGCTTGTAAAAAATCTAACAACTCTTGAAATTCTGCCTCTGTTTCCCCCGGAAACCCCACAATAAAAGTAGAGCGAATCGTTAGGTTAGGCACCGATTTACGCCATTTATTAATGCGTTCCAATGTTTTTTCAACATTACCAGGGCGTTTCATCGCTTTTAACACGCGTGCATTGGCATGTTGTAAAGGCATATCTAAATAAGGCAAAATTTTACCTTCTGCCATTAAAGGAATCACCTCTTCTACATTCGGGTATGGGTAAACATAATGTAAACGTACCCAAAACTCATCAACTCCTCCCAATTCACCTAAAGCTTCAGATAAACCTTGCATAGAGGTTTTGGTCGGGCGACCTTCTGCAAAGTCTGTCTTATACTTTACATCAACACCATAAGCCGCGGTATCTTGAGACACCACCAATAACTCTTTAACACCCGCCTCTTTTAAGCGTTTTGCTTCCGCAATCACGTCTGTAACGGGACGACTGACTAAGTCACCACGCATCGAAGGAATAATACAAAAAGTACAACGATGGTTGCACCCTTCTGAAATTTTAAGGTAGGCATAATGCTTAGGGGTGAGTTTAATTCCTTGAGGCGGTACAATATCCGCAAAAGGGTTATGCTCAGGCGGTGCAACCACCTCATGTATGGCTGAAACCACCTCTTCATAAGCTGCTGGCCCTGATACCGCTAATACCTTAGGATGCACTTCTGTAATTTGTTCTTCTCTTGCACCTAAGCAGCCTGTCACAATCACTTTTCCATTTTCTTCTAAGGCTTCACCAATGGTGTCCAGTGACTCTTGAACGGCACTGTCAATAAAACCACAGGTATTCACGATAACCGCATCCGCCTCTTCATAGCTATTGGTTAAGTGATACCC
The DNA here is from genome assembly GCA_015487015.1 of Thiomicrorhabdus sp. Taxonomy (GTDB): domain Bacteria; phylum Pseudomonadota; class Gammaproteobacteria; order Thiomicrospirales; family Thiomicrospiraceae; genus Thiomicrorhabdus. Next base: position 20,828 of record WFQP01000141.1, on the reverse strand, counting down.
CTCTGTGCGTAACTGGGTCAAGATTCGCTCTGTATCGACCGTTGCTTTAGGACACCCTAAACTGATTACACCGATTGTTGGTTGCTGCTTAGACATTATTCTCTCTCATCTCTATAAAACTGTCGCTATTTTAACTGATTGTCTGACCGTTACCCTAAAATTAAAATATAAAAAAACCCAGTTTTTTATATTTAAAAACTGGGTTCTTTTATCTATGAGTAACGTTCCGATTAAAAAGGCTTAACCACTACCAAAGCTAAAATAACAAACGCGAGCAGTAATGGAATTTCATTGGCCCAGCGATAATACACACCGCTGTGATCTAAGTGCCCCTCTTGCATCTCCTTCATGCGGCGTTTTGTCCATAAATGATACACAATTAATAACCCAACAACCGCCATCTTAGCATGAACCCAGCCACTGGCTTCTTGAAAGTAAATCAACCATAATGCAATCCCTGTTCCAACAGCCAGCATCATCATAAGGGTCATAAAACTATAAAGGCGTTTTGCCATAATAGCCAAACGATCCACATTTTGCCCAGCCTCTTTACCCTCAACAAAATGCACAAAAATTCTAGGTAGATAAAAAATACCCGCCATCCAAGACATCATAAATAAAATATGAAAGGTTTTTAACCACAACATAAAAAAACTCCTTTTTCTCACTCTCCCAAATAAAACTGGGAATTTGAATTAATAAAATAACTGTAAAAAATGATTTGCATGTATCATACTATTTCTCTAAATAGAAAACTGGGATTAAACTTTAATATAAGGACTTTTATATGAATATTGAAAAAAATAACGTAGCACAAATTGAGTACACCTTAACCAATGCTAAAGGTGAAGTAATGGACGCCTCTAATGGTAATCCACTTGCTTATTTACACGGACACAGCAATTTAATCCCAGGTTTAGAAAAAGAGCTTGAAGGCAAAACAAAAGGGGATAAATTCAATATCAGTATTCCTGCAGCAGAAGCTTATGGAGAGCGTGTTGATGCACTGATCCAAACCGTTCCAAATGATATGTTTCAAGGGGTTGATAACTTAGAAGTGGGTATGCGCTTTGAAGCACAGTCCGAACAAGGAATGCACTCAGTCGAAATTACCGCCATTGAAGGCGATCAAGTAACGGTTGATGGCAACCATCCAATGGCTGGACTTGACTTAACATTTGATGTGGAAATCATTGATGTAAGAGAAGCAACAGCAGAAGAAGTTGAGCATGGTCACGCACATGGTGCGGGCGGACATCAACACTAAATCACATTTACGCTGCCATAAAAAAACCCGCTTTTACGCGGGTTTTTTTATGGCATTTTCAAATGCAGACAAACTACTTACATAACACCCAAAGACTCCAAAACCTCAATACTTAATTGACCATAAGCCAACCCATTTTCTTTTTGGTAGGCTCTAACAGCATTTAATGTATTTTTATTCCAAGTACCATTAATTGCAGAAACACCTCCTTTTAAATAACCAGCACCATAAAGACTGCTCTGTAACTTTTTAATAATCTCTGTTGAACGATCTTTTTTACACAACGTTGGCAGCTCTTGAACATAACCCACCTTGCTCTCTTTGCTATTTTGAACCAACTCAGGAATACGCCCTTTATAATCACCAGGAATGACTTGATTTACATAACAATGTTTTGTTTCGGATGTTTCAAACTTAACATTTGGTGTACTACTTTGAGGTTTTTCAGTTGTCGCTTTCACCTTAACTTCTGGTACAACCTTCGGTACTACTTTAGGTTCAACTTTCGGCTCTACTCTAGGAGGTTCTACCGCTTTTATCTCTGGTACAGCTACTTTTGTAGGTTCTGGAGCCAGATAGGAGTTTCTGCTTGACTCTTCTTTTTGCTTAGAAGCAGGAGAAGCACTTCGTTTTGCTCTTTCAACCTGTCCAATATCAGGTGGAACTTCTGATTTTAAAAGCTTGCTAGAACCCTTACGATTAACAATATCAGAATATTGAATAACTCCTAAATCCACCAGTGACTCAATACTTAATTGACCATAAGCTAAGCCTCTTGATTTTTGATAATTAATTAATGAATTTAAGGTATTCATTCCCCAAATACCATCAATAACTTCTAAATCATAAGGTGGGCTTGGCTTTAAAAAACCTCGCTCACTCAATGCAATTTGTAATTGCGTAATCACTTCAGGGCTACGACTCCACTTACACAAAGTTGGTAAACGAACTGAATCCCCTGCTTTTACATTTGAGTTAAGCACCTCAGGCAATGAACCTAAATAAGGATCAGGAATTGTTTGCCCTGCAACACACTGTCTAATAACCGTGTCAAATGATTGTTTACTCGGAGTGCTATAGTAAGAGGTTTCCTGATTAGCATAAGAGGTTTCAGGATTGGATGGTACAACGCTTGTCTTTGCCACCTCTTCAACTTCAGTAACTTGTACTGTCTCAGCAGGAGGAATCGTTTTTTCAACACTTTCAACACTTTCAACACTTTCAACAACAACTGTTTCTGGCTGTTTAACTGGTGCAGATTGTTCTTCTGTTTGAGAGTAAATGTTTTTCCATTGTTCTAACAATGGGTCTGATGACGTATTTTCATCTGGTGATGGGGCAGAAACAGGCGGTGTTGTATCAACAACCTCTGCAACCTCTTGTTTTGGTTGCTCCAACTTATCTATTTTAGACTCTAACTGATTAATTTTAATCTCAGAAAAACGCTTATCATCTTTATTTTGCTCTGCAAGTTCAGCCATCACTCGAGCACGCTCTTCTGCTTTAGCTTTTTCAATCAATAAATCTACATACGCTGCTGACATAGCAGGCTTATATGTTGTATCAGGGCTTGTCGGCGCAGAGAGGCAACCCGCCAAAGAGAGAATAGAACCACAAATAACCGTTAATTTAAAAAGCTTCATAACCAACCTTTATTACTTATCAAACAATAGCCCCTTTGTACAAAAAGGCCTCAAAATAAAACTAAAAACATATTCTATGACATATTATGCATAAAATCACTTATTCAAACGAAAAAGCCATATAGAACCTTTGTTCTATATGGCTTTATATTCATTCAAGCAATATCAAAAAAGACTTAACCAACAGCAACCCCTATTTCAGACAGTGATTTAGGAGATTTCACTTCGTAACTCGTAATTTCATCAAACTGTAAATAACGATACACATCATCAGCCATCGTATCCAACAGAGCCACCTCTTTTAGGTACTCTTCTTTTGTTGGTAACTTACCTAATGAAGCACTCACCGCTGCCAATTCAGCCGAACCTAGGTATACATTTGCACCATCACCTAAACGGTTAGGAAAATTTCGGGTTGAGGTTGAAAATACGGTGGATTTTGCAGCCACACGTGCCTGATTCCCCATACATAACGAACAGCCCGGGCTCTCAGTACGCGCCCCAACTCTTCCATAAATACTGTAATACCCCTCTTCAATTAATTGGCGCTCATCCATTTTAGTGGGGGGGGCAATCCAAAGACGTGTAGGAACAGTCCCCATATTCTCAAGTACTTTACCAGCCGCACGAAAATGCCCTATATTCGTCATACAAGAACCAATAAAGACTTCATCAATGGGCGTACCCGCCACATCAGATAAAAGCTTCACATCATCAGGGTCATTTGGACAGGCCACAATAGGCTCTTTAATTTCATTCAGATCAATTTCAATCACTTCTGCATACTGCGCATCGGCATCGGCACTTAATAAAACAGGGTTCGCAATCCAATTCAGCATCTCATCACGTCGACGTAATAATGTACGGGCATCAGCATAACCGTTATCAACCATCCAATTAATGAGCGTTACATTGGATTTTAAGTACTCAATAATAGGCCCTTCAGAAAGCTTAACCACACACCCGTTTGCAGAACGCTCGGCTGAAGCATCGGATAACTCAAACGCTTGCTCCACTTTTAAGTGCTCAAGCCCTTCAATTTCTAATACACGACCATTAAATACGTTCTTTTTACCTTTTTTCTCAACGGTCATCAAACCCAATTGAATCGCTTTGTATGGAATGGCATTAACCAAATCACGTAAGGTAATGCCTGGTTGCATGTTACCTTTAAAGCGCACCAACACCGATTCCGGCATATTCAATGGCATAACACCTAAGGTTGCACCAAAGGCCACCAATCCAGATCCTGCAGGAAATGAGATACCAATCGGAAAACGGGTATGAGAATCACCACCAGTACCGACTGTATCAGGCAGTAGCAAACGGTTTAACCAAGAGTGAATAACCCCATCACCTGGGTGCAATGCAACCCCGCCACGGCTTGTCATAAAGTCAGGCAGTGAGTGCTGTAACTGAATATCAACTGGTTTTGGATACGCAGAGGTATGGCAAAAAGATTGCATCACTAAATCAGCAGAAAAACCTAAACAGGCTAACTCTTTCATCTCATCACGCGTCATCGCACCAGTTGTATCTTGAGAACCAACCGTTGTCATATGAGGCTCACAATACATGCCAGGACGAACACCTTCAATACCGCTGGCTTTTCCGACCATTTTTTGTGCCAACGTATAGCCGTGACTGGATTGAGACTTATCTTGAGGACGCATAAATACATCTGAAGGCTCAAGTCCTAAATCAGCACGAGCCTTATCGGTTAAACCACGTCCAATAATTAAAGGAACACGACCACCGGCACGCACTTCATCCGGCATGGTGTCTGGCGCAAGCTCAAATGTAGAGATGGTTTCACCAGCTTCATTGGTCACTTTTCCTGCATAAGGGTGAATGGTAATCACATCCCCCATATTCATGGCTTCCACATCACACTCTATCGGTAATGAGCCAGAATCTTCTGCCGTATTGAAAAAGATCGGTGCAATTTTGCTACCTAATACCACGCCACCTTGACGTTTATTAGGTACATAAGGAATATCATGTCCAAAAAACCACATTACAGAGTTCATGGCTGATTTACGAGAGGAGCCAGTTCCAACCACATCGCCCACATACGCGACCATATGCCCTTTCGCTTTTAACTCCTCCATGACTCCTTCTACATTTTCAATGCGTGTTTTAAGCATCTCTTTGGCATGCAGTGGAATATCAGGACGAGACCAAGCCGCCGTTGCAGGTGAAAGATCGTCCGTATTGGTTTCTCCTTCAACCTTAAAGACCGTGACTGTAATCTCTTCAGGCATTTTAGGTTTCGATGTAAACCACTCAGCATTCGCCCAAGAGGTCATCACTTGCATGGCATAGTCATTAGTTTTTGACTTTTCAACCACATCATGATACGCATCGTAAACCAATAATGTTTTAGACAATGCCGCGACAGCCGCTTCGGCCACTTTTGTTTCAGGACTGTCTAGTAAATCAATCAGTGGCTGTACGTTATAGCCCCCTAACATAGTGCCCAATAAAAATACCGCTTCCACATTTGAAATAAGAGGCGTTGATGCATTTTCTTTCGCAACATCCGCTAAAAAGGCGGCTTTAATATAAGAAGCTTCATCGACACCTGGCGGAACTCGATGGGTTAATAAATCCAGTAAAAATGTCTCTTCACCAGCAGGTGCATTTTTAAGTAACTCAACCAACTGCCCCGTCTGTTCTGCATTTAAAGGTAATGGCGGTAAGCCTTCGGCTAAACGTTCGGCAACATGACTACGGTAAGCATCTAACATTATGGGACATCTCCTAACAAATAAAATTTAATGGACAGTATTTTAACACACCTAAAGATAAGGGTCTGATGAGACCTTTGAATAAATTACAATAACAAATCGCCAAACCCCCAAATAAGCGTACCCATCACCAATGTAATATGAGAGAGTGCTACTTTTTTTAAGTGCCACTTAGAGGGGGTTAAATCAGGCATATCCATATCAGCATCAACCTTTTCTAGCCGTATGTATAATCGATTTAGCTCTCCGTGCAATAAACTGTATTCGCTCATTGCAGCAAAAAGAACGATTAAACTGCCAAAACGGGCAAACCATAAAGGTTCTAAAAACATCCCAAGTACTAAACCCATTACACCCGAGACCCAAGCTAAAATTAATAATAAAACACTCTTTTTTTTTATAAACATGACAAATCAAACATCTTTTCTTCGCTTAATCTCTTCAAAAGCGGCATTAATTTCTTGCATTTTTTCTGTACCTTTACGAATCTCTTCATCATCCATACCTTGACCATGCATGTAATCAGGGTGGTGTAACTTCACTAACTTTCTATAAGCTTTTTTAATCACAATAAATTCATCACTTTCCGAGCACCCCAACTCTTGATAAGGGTCTTTATCAAAGGGGTAAGCGCCCGCTTTTCCGCCTCCCAATACCTGATTCACCATATTGGTAATTTGTGCTTCATCAAATTTAAGCGTTTGGCCAATTTCATCTAACAGAGTGCGAGTGTTCTCAGATAAACCATCCAGCGCTGCAAAAGTAATTAATTGAAAAAAGACCCCTGCTCGTACTTGATCATTTGTTTTACTCAGCGATTGACAATAGTATTGAACCGACTGTTGGTCATCCTTAGCTTTATTAGCCAGATTAAAAAGCTTACGCTTGGTACTTTCAATTAAAACAGTTGGTACACGCGCTTGTTTCATCCCCCCTAGCATCGACTTTATGGTGTCACTCATAAATTCCACTTCAACCTTACTCACTTGACCATCGCTCTTAGCTACCTTGGCCATTAGCGCAATCACCTCTTCAGGAATTGATAAGCGACTTTTTGAGTACTCATTGCTTGAAAAATTTTTATACGCGTCGGCAAACCCGTTGCTGTTTTTAACCGAACCATAAATATTACGTCCAAAATCAACAACCATTCTCAACAACTTAAATAATAGCTTAAAAATGCCTAGAAACAGCACCAGTAAGCCCAAGAAAATAACTGCTATAAACTTAAAAAAACGACCCATACGGCTCGAAGCTCCTAATTAAATAAAAACCCAATCAAAATTATATAAAGGGGGGGGGAATTAAATATCAAACCACCCAAATATAGTACAACCAAACGACAGCTATCGCATATAACGCCGCCAATATATCGTCCAGCATAATACCAAAGCCCCCATCAACATGCTGGTCTATCCAGCGAATGGGCCAAGGTTTCCAAATATCAAACAAGCGAAAAAGAATAAATGCCAGTACCCAAAAAATCAGGTTTTGCTCTGGTAGAAACATGACAACCAGCCAAATCCCAACAAATTCATCCCAGACAATACCACCATGATCGTGTACACCTAACTGTTCCGATGCTCTGCCACAAATCATACTGCCAAATAACGTCCCCACCAGCAACACCAGCCAAGCCGCCCACTCACTCCACATAACCACGGGAATAAACAACAGCAACCCCAACAATGTTCCCACAGTTCCGGGCATTTTTTTAGCCAAACCTGACCCAAAACCAAAGCCAAGCATTAACATAGGACTGGCACGTAAATCACTAAAACTCGGAATGGGGGGCTTAGAAGACTTTTGTTTCATTTATATGTGGCCTATTACGTCTTTTTCAAACAAAAACAGCGTTGAAACCAACGCTGTTTTTTACTAAATATAACGCGATTTAATCGTTACTTTCGGCGTTTTGCCGCAGTTTTTAAACGCAAGGCATTCAGTTTAATAAAGCCTTCAGCATCTTTATGATCATAGGCTCCCCCGTCCTCTTCAAACGTAGCAATATCTTCATCAAACAGACTGTATTCCGATGTACGAGAGACAACCACCACATTGCCTTTATATAATTTAAGACGAACATTTCCAGTTACATACGCTTGAGAGTTATCAATTAACGCTTGCAACATTTCACGCTCTGGCGCAAACCAAAAACCGTTATAAATCATCTCAGCGTACTTAGGCATTAACTCATCTTTTAAATGCGCCGCATTACGATCCAACGTTAACGACTCCATAGCACGATGCGCTTTTAGCATAATCGTGCCCGCTGGTGTTTCATAACAGCCACGTGCTTTCATCCCCACAAAACGGTTTTCAACAATGTCATCCCGCCCAATACCGTTTGCACCACCGACTTTATTTAAATACTCCATTACCGTCGCAGGAGACATTTCATCACCGTTAATGGCAACAATGTCCCCTTTTTCATAGGTAATATCAATATAAGTGGCTTCATTCGGAGCATTTTCAGGCGATACCGTCCATAACCACATATCTTCTTCAGGCTCATTAGCTGGATCTTCAATCACGCCACCTTCATACGAGATATGTAATAAATTAGCATCCATTGAATACGGTGATTTTTGACCTTTTTTCTTATCAACCTGAATACCATGTTCCGCAGCATACGCCATTAGCTTTTCACGAGACAGTAAATCCCACTCACGCCATGGCGCAATCACATGTACATTCGGCATTAAAGCATAAGCGTTCAATTCAAAACGTACTTGATCGTTGCCTTTACCCGTTGCGCCATGAGAGATGGCATCTGCTCCAACCTCTTGTGCAATCTCAACCAAACGCTTAGAGATCAATGGACGAGCAATCGAGGTACCTAAACGGTATTCACCTTCATAAATTGCATTGGCACGCATCATAGGGAAAACAAAATCACGTGCAAACTCTTCACGTAAGTCTTCAATGTAAATCTCTTTAATGCCCATCGCTTCGGCTTTTTTACGAGCAGGTTCTACTTCTTCACCTTGCCCAATATCTGCTGTAAACGTCACCACTTCACACTGATATTCATCTTGCAACCACTTTGCAATAATTGAAGTATCTAAGCCACCAGAATAGGCCAAAACGACTTTTTTAATCTCGGACATTGTCTTTTCCTTACAGAATTCTATTAATTGCGCGAATTATACATTAAAATCATCCTATTATAATCAATAAATAGCGCCTAACTCGCTAACGGAAGCCCTTCAAAAATGATCAGTTTTTCAGATTTTATTAAAGTCACCCCCCAATATTTTATTCCTAAACACCTTTTGTCATCAGGAATGCACTGGTTTATGCAAGTAGAAACCCCTTGGATTAAAAATAACACCATAAAATTACTCACTAAAATTTATGGCATTAACCTCAGTGAAGCCGCCAACGAAGACATTACCAGCTACCGCCACTTTAACGATTTTTTTACCCGCGCGTTAAAACCCGAAGCACGACCGATTGACCCCACCGAAAACGCTTGGGTGAGCCCAGTAGACGGCGTTATCAATCAATCAACGCATATCGATGGCAATCAAATCATTCAAGCCAAATGTCACCCGTATACCGTAGAAGCCCTAGTTGGCGGCGACATTACTTATGCTCAAACTTTTACAAATGGTGAGGCCGCAGTCATTTACCTTTCACCAAAAGATTATCACCGCATTCACATACCAGACACCGGTAAACTCATCTCTATGACCTATATACCGGGCGATCTATTTGCTGTAAACCCCGCCACCGTTCGTAACGTAGAGGGCTTATTTGCGCGTAATGAACGACTAGTGATCCGTTTTGAAAATGAGAAAGGGCCATTTTGCCTAATTATGGTGGGGGCTATTTTTGTAGGCAGCATGCAAACCGTTTGGGAAGGAAAAATAACCCCTGAATACCAACCCACCATACAACACTGGGATTATTCGGACGCAAACTTGACCTTTAATAAGGCCGATGAAATTGGGCGCTTTAATATGGGCTCAACCGTGGTACTATTAACCCCCGAAAATCAACTGCCTGAATTAGGGCATATTGTTGCAGGTACCCCCATAAAAATGGGCGAGCACTTAGCAAGCTATCCTGCAACAGAACAAGACGCCGCTTCTAAAGATATCGCGCAAGAGCTTATCGAAGATGACAAAATTAAAACCATTGGGCATCTCTAATCATTTAGATATACCCCATTAGCTAAGGAGCTAACATGAAATTAATTACCGCAATCATAAAACCATTTAAATTAGACGATGTGCGTGACGCTCTGCATGAAATTAACATTCACGGCATGACCGTCACCGAAGTAAAAGGCTACGGACGTCAAAAAGGACACACCGAAATGTACCGCGGTGCCGAGTACGTGGTCGATTTTTTACCAAAATTAAAAATTGAAATTGCCGTAGCCTCTGATATTGCAGAAGCGGCTTCGGAAGCGATTATTAATGCCGCGCAAACAGGTAAAATTGGCGATGGTAAAATCTTCATTACCAATATAGAACAAACCATTCGTATTCGTACCGAAGAGACAGGCGTTGAAGCTCTTTAAATAAAAAAAAGGGGGGGAGAATTTCTTTTAAATGCTATAAAAAAGAGACCCCTACCCTATTTTTTTGGCTCTTATGTCGGCTGGTTTCCCCCAAAGGCATTACCTCCCACTGCCAAGTATACACCGCATCAGGCTGTGCAATGCTAGGCGACTCAACATCCCACCAAGGGTCAAACCGATCAATCTCTTGACCGGCTGAATTAAACTCAACACCTTCACGATCAGCAATTAAACACACCTCTCCATTAAACGCTTGTAAATACAGTAAATGTGCCAAAATTAACTGCTTGCCTAAAATATCACCCTCTTGCTCAGAGACCTCAAAATGCTCAATCAACCAACGAACAGGAATTAAAGGCAGTTGCGTAATCAAGTTTAATGAGACAACCAAATCAATACTCGGATCATCCAACCATGCTGCCGGTGTATCCACAAATGGAAACCCAACCATAATTCGCTCTAACGATTCGGTAACATCATGCTCAATTAACTCAACATTATCAAACTGTTGCGCCAAGTTTCTAGCAGACTTTAAGAACACTAAATCGACCAATAAGACCTTTTCAAACTGAGTGGATAGCACACCCAAAGGTATGTCAAATAACGATCCCGCACCTAAAATCAGTACAGTTCGTTTTTGTACCGCACGCTTTGAGGCTTGTAATATGGCTGTTTGGCAGTGTTGATAATGAGTACCCCAACTGGCTTTGCAATGCTTTGCACGTGCCTCCATTGCAATGGCTTCCGTTAAAAACCCCATTTTTTTAGCCACAGGGTTTTCAGTTGGGTTTGAAACATATTGCCAAAGTTCTTTAAGCATATCGCTTACTCGTCCATACCTAATGATTGAATTTTACGGGTGAGCGTGTTGCGCCCCCATCCCAATAACACCGCTGCCTTTTGGCGATGGTTGTGACTGTGTTGCAGAGCTGCCTCAATCAATACTTTTTCAAACATCGCTTCGGCACAAGTATGCAAGCCCTCACGACCACTCTGTAAAAACTCTGTTGACCATGTTTTTAGCCCCGCCTCCCATTGTTCCCAATCACCACTCGCAAACATAGATTCAGTTGGGTTTTTAAGCTCCAAAGGCAAGTCTTCCATTTGAACCGTTTTGTCTGGAGCCATAATGGTTAACCACGTACACAAACTCTTTAACTGCCGTACATTTCCTGGCCAAGGTAACTCCGATAAAAACTGTTCCACTTTGGCGCTTAAGCCCTTCTCTTCCAAGCCTAATGCACGTGCTTCTCGCTCCATATAAAAGCGCAACAGCAACGGAACGTCCTCTTTTCGCTCTCGCAACGCAGGCACTTTAATGCGAATAATATTCAGGCGATACAGCAAATCTTCTCTAAAACGCCCCTCTCGAACCAGTTGTTCCATATTTTGATGGGTCGCTGCCACAATACGAACATCCGTTGAGACAGGGGTTCGACCGCCAACACGGTAAAAAATACCGTCATTCAATACCCGCAACAACCGAGTTTGCAAATCCACAGGCATGTCACCAATTTCATCCAAAAATAGCGTGCCACCGTTAGCCTCTTCAAAGCGGCCAATACGTTGAGAGTGCGCCCCAGTAAACGCCCCTTTTTCATGTCCAAACAGTTCAGACTCCAATAAGTCTCTTGGAATTGCTGCGGTATTTAAAGCCACAAAGGGCGCATCGGCTCTAGGGCTTAACTCATGCAACGCTTGTGCAACCAGCTCTTTACCCGTGCCCGTTTCACCATTAATTAAAACCGTTACATCCAGTTGTGCCACGCGTCCCAACACTCTAAACACCTCCTGCATAGCAGGCGCTGCACCAATAATATTTAACGGTTGTTTATCCGTTTTTTGTATTTTTTTAGCACGAGAAACCCCACCTGATAGGCTGCGCTTAATAGCACGTTCAACCAACCCAATCGCCTCATCAATATCAAATGGTTTGGGCAAATATTCAAATGCCTTACTTTGAAAAGACTTAACCGCCGTATTTAAGTCGGCATGTGCGGTCATAATAATTACCGGAATTTTTTTATCTTTCTCGTGAATCGCCTCCATAAAGGTTAAACCGTCCATGTCTGGCATACGAACATCACTCACCACCACCGTGGGGGGTAAATTTTCAAAGGTTTTGAGTGCCTCCAAAGGGGATTCAAAAACTTTCACGTCATAAGGCTTATCTTCCAAAGCCATTTCTAATACCCACCGAATGGAAGCATCATCATCCACAATCCAAACAACAGGATTCATCCCTTGATTTGCTTTCACGCTTCGTTCTCCCTTTGCTTCAGAGGTAAATACACATTAAAAACTGTTTTTCCCGGCTGGCTCTCTGCCACAATCAGACCATCATGTTTTCGTAATACATTTTGAGAGACAGGCAACCCTAGCCCTGTTCCCTCCACTTTACTGCTTACCATTGGGTAAAATATAGAATCAAACACCTCTTTAGGTATCCCTTCACCTTCATCCATAATGCTGATTACCGCCACCAACGGATGCGTTTGAGTACCCAGTGTAAACTTATGCTCAATACGGGTTTTAATGGTCAGTAAACCGCCATGTTTTTCCATCGCCTGAATCGCATTTTTAACCAAGTTCAAAAGCGCCTGAACCATCGCTTCAAAATCAATTAACACATCAGGAATACTCGGGTCATAATCCTGCTTAATAAAAATATTGGCAGGTTTTTCCCCCCCCACTATTTGCAAAACATACCGAATCAACTCATGAACATTATGAAACTCTTTTTTATAACTGCTTTTAGGCCCCAGCATACGATCCACTAAATGACTTAAGCGTAAAACCTCTTTAGAGATCACTTCTAAAAAAACCAAGTCTCGATCACCTGGTTGGTGGCGTTTTTGCAATAGTTGCGTCGCGCCTAAAATACCCGCCAATGGGTTTTTAACCTCATGTGCCAGCGTCTTAACCAGTAAATTACCCGCTTCATACTGATGCCAACGCTCATCTTCCTCTACAATACGGTGGTGCCGTTCCGTATTGTAAATTTCAAACAACCAGCCCGATTTATCGAGCATATCGTATGGAGAGATCGTACAACTCACGCGCACGCCATCTTGTCCAGCAATAACAATACTGTAATCATGAATGGTGATTCTTTTTTCCGTTGCTTGCTGAATATCTGCCACTAAATCTGGAAACAATACCGTCCATTTTTGCTGATGCAAACGGTTTAAACTTTGTTGAAATAACTCACTCGCCGCAGTATTCATATACTGAATGGTCTCGTCTTGTGCCACCCAAACTATCGACGTTTCCATGCTTTCCAGCATGTTTGAAAAAAAATTATCCAACTTATTCAGCATGCCGAACCTGCTCTCCATCGACCATTAAGAACTTAGCCAGTTGATAATCAATCACCTGTTCTGTTCCATCGTTAATCAACACTCTAAAAGGCCCTTTTGCAGGCGAGCAGTTAGTGACCTCAAGTGTGACCCCCGTGGTTAAACCAATCGAAGCCAAATAACGCAGCTCATCTGGCGAACGGTTTTTAATACGCCGCACCACCACCGATTGCCCTTCTTGCACCTCACACAACGCACTCAAAGTACACGCACTAATCTCGCCCGATTCCGTTGGAATAGGCGAACCGTGTGGGTCATGTGTTGGCTTACCTAACACCTCCCACATTCGAGTGGCTAATTTATCAGAGATCGAATGTTCCAGTATTTCAGCCTCTGCATCCACTTCATCCCAAGAGTACCCCAAACGCTCCACCAAATACTGCTCTAAAATTCGGTGTTTACGTACCATCTCCAACGCAATTTTTCGCCCAGACGGTGTAAGCTGAACGCCATAATAAGGTGCATACTCAATCAAAGATTTAGTCGCCAGTTTTTTAAGCATATTTGAAACAGATGCTTGAGAGATAGATAAACGCTCAGCAATCGCAGAGGTTTGCACCCCTTTACCAGATGGCACAGTACTTTCTAACTTATAAATAATCTTTAAATAATCTTCTAATGCCTTGGAGTTCATGATGTTTTAACTATTTAACTCCTTCAAAAGAAGCCTCTTCACTCTCTTTAACGGCTCCCCCATTCGGTTTAACAACATGGCTTTCAAGCTGCTGTTCTACCTGCTTAACCACTTGAATATTTTGGTTTTCAGTCACATCAACCATTGACCCTACGGAAGGTGTTGCCTGAGGATTCATTAAATTTGGATCCATTGGAATATGCTGCCCAGCCATTTTCTCACGCACCACATCTGGGTCTGGAAATGTGTAGGCATACAGCCCTACAAATGCCGCCATAAACGCCAAACGTGTCAATGTTTTAAGTTGCAATCTAGGCAAACTTACCAACGACAATGCCAAGCCTGTCACCACCCCATTGATCGATCCCAACGTACCCGCCAGCATCGCCAACAAAGCACCCGATGCCATCACGTAATAGTGCCAAGTAAATTTTGCTTTTTGTCCATTCATTGCTAAGATTCCCATAAATTCTATTTACGGCCTATTTTACTCGATCTAACTCAGAACAAACGGGCTATTTTGGTGCAGAACGCCCAAAGACATACGGTTGTACAAAAGGGCCTCTCTAAACTGAAATGAACACTTCAGCAAATCGTTACTCTATTATTTATACAACAAAGGAATGTGGTTATGAAAGATCCAATTATCGTCGTCGGACTCGGTGAACTGGGCAGTGTCTTTGCGCGTGGTTTTTTAAAGCTCGGTTATCCCGTTCAAGGCGTGAACCGCTCAATGTCCATGCAATCGGTTGCACAAGAGGTTCCTAATCCAACCGCTGTTTTAGTGTCCGTTGGAGAAGCCGACCTTCAAAAAGTACTCCAAACCCTGCCAGAAAGCTGGAAAAACAATCTAATTCTACTGCAAAATGAGCTATTACCACGAGACTGGCAAGCCACCAATATTCAAGACCCAACGGTCATTTCGGTTTGGTTTGAAAAGAAAAAAGGTATGGACAGCAAAGTAGTAATCCCCTCGCCTATTTATGGCAAACACGCCGCCTGCGTACAAAAGGCTTTAGCCACCTTAGACCTGCCCAGCTTTACCCTAAACTCAACCGATGAATTACTCTACGAGCTGGTTCGTAAAAACCTCTACATCCTAACCACCAACATTCCAGGGTTAGAAGTAGGCGGCAATGTTGAGCAACTAGCACAACAGCACAGTGACCTTATGCATGCCGTCGCCAACGATGTACTCGATATTCAAGATTGGCTCACACAAACAGTAAATGACCGCCAGCGATTAATGGAAGGTCTAATGGAAGCCTTCAAAGGCGACCCCCAACACGGCTGCATGGGACGATCCGCCCCTGCACGCTTAACACGCGCACTGAGCATCGCCGATCAAGCTAAATTAAGCGTACCCAAATTAAGAGAAATTGCCAAAGCAACCTTATAACCCTTTAAATAGCTGAAATAGGAGAAACAAAATCATCCGGCTTTAATGCCAATACAGAGCAGTTAATCTTTTCAAGAATGGATTCCGAGGTATTACCAATAATCATCCCCGGTAATCCATTACGCCCCAATGTCCCCATCACCAATAAATCTATTTGATGTTGCGCGACAACTTGCGGAATCACCTCTATCGCAGACCCCTTAGGCAGTACAATATCAAACGTCACCTCAGGGGCGCTCACAGCATCCACCTCTTGTTCAACCACGGTTAAGTGCTGTTGGCGCACATCTTCTGTCCATTTAAGAAGATCCGCCTCCGATAAATCAGGGTTCCAATAATGCACTAAATTCTCAGCATCCGCCTGCCAAGCGTGTACCACCTCTAAATAACAGGCACCCAGTACTGTATTCTTCCCCCCCCCCTGTTGCTGTGCTACCTGTAAAGCACTCTTTAAAATAGCCTGATTAAACGCACAAGGTGCCAGCGTATCCGCATCCAAATCCACATCAATACTCGCCATAATTTTTTTAAAAGGCAATGCAGAGCCTCGTTTATGTAATAACACAGGGCAAGGGCATTTACGCAATAAATGCTTATCTTGACTGTTAAAGAGAGAACCCAACGGCTCATTTGTATGTTCATCCGTTTGCTTAATTAACCAATCCACAGAGTGAGTCATGACATATTGAACAGCTCTGTAAAAGGGCTTACCAAACAAAACCTCCGTATTAAGTACAACCCCCGCTTGAGCCGCTTGATCCTTCCAAAGAGCCCATTCATCCCGTACCGTTTGCACTTGTTGCTGCTTGACCTCCATTGGCAAAACACGATCAAACCAAAGCAAAATACCCGCATCGGGTTCGGGCAATACGCGCAATAAAGTGATACTCGCCTGTTGCGATTGAGCAAAAGCAAGCACCCAGTTAAACAACGCTTGTTCGTGCTGACTATTTTGTGACACCAATAATAAATGCTTTAACATGCCCCATACCCTCTCTATTTTAGGTCTTTTACGATAGATGTAGATGCTTCTTGCACAAGCGTATTGTCAGATAATAAACGATGCACCGTTTCTACAGCCGCATCATGATAAGGCAGCAACACCATATCCACGCCCAGTGCTTTAAACTCATCCACTTCAGCCTGCTGAGTGGCCGCCAAGGCTATTTTATGTTCAAACCCTCCCTCTTTTAACGATTTAAACAGCACCAAATTAACCGTACGATCTCGCATGGTACCCAACACCCACTTAGCCTCATTTAAAGGCAAACTGCGAATAAACTCGGCATCTTCCGCATCGCCATAACGGGTTGGCACGCCATGTTCAGCACTCTGTTTAATTAACGTTGGATTAAAGTCCACCGCCAATATATGCAACCCCTGTTTTTGTAAAGTTTGTGCAATAACCATCCCAAAACGCCCTAACCCAAAGACAATCACATCGGTCGAACGCGCACGCTGCTGTTGATCCAACGCCTCCTCTCGGTAGGCAACCTTACGCTCAAACACACCTAAATAAGGCGATAACACCCGATACAGCGATTGAGAGTACAAAATCATATAGGTTGATGCTGAAATAGTAATTAACCCCACCAGAGTAATTAAGCCCACCGTTTCTTGATTAATATGACCCAAACTAAACCCGAGTGCTGCCAAAATCAGCGAAAATTCTGAAATTTGTGCCACCGTTAACCCAGCTAAAAACCCCGTCCGTTTTCGATACCCCATATACCCCATAATTATCATCACAATAATAGGGTTTCCTACCAACACAAAAACCGAAAATAACAACGCATCCCACACCTGCGCATCCAACGTAGACAGCTCTAAACTTGCACCCAAATTGATAAAGAAAAACAGCAATAAAAAATCACGCAAACTCACCAAACGCGCACCAATCAACTCTCGATAATGCGTAGAAGCCAGCGAAATACCCGCTAAAAAAGCCCCCACTTCTTGGCTAAATCCAAGTAAATACCCCGCCGTTGCCCCCAACATCGCCCAAGAAATAGCAAATAAAATCAATAACTCCGGTGAGTGCGCCAAGCGATTTAATAGGTTAGGAATAACATAACGCATTAACAGCGCCACCACACCCAACATCAACAGCCCTTTCATCAGCACCATAAAGACCTCAAAGCCAATACTGGTACTACCTTGTGCTTGACCCGTAGCAGTCAACGCAATCATCGCCAACACCACCACAATATCTTGCACAATTAAAAAACCAATGGCAATGCGGCCATGCAACGCATTAAGCTCGCCTTTATCCGACAGGAGTTTAACAATAATAATAGTACTTGAAAAAGTGAGCGCCACCGCAATGTATAACGCAGGAACAAGAGAAAACCCAAGAGAGAGAGCAATTAAAAACCCAAAGACCGAAGTAAATACAACCTGCCCTAACCCCGTAAAGAGCGCCACCACACCCATAGTTTTAATAATATGCAAATCAAGCTTTAAGCCCACCACAAACAACAAAATGGCAATACCAATATGCGCCAGCAGTTCAATTTGAGCACTTTGATTTACCCAACCCAAAACAGAAGGCCCCACCAAAATACCCACGGCAATAAACGCCACAATCAAAGGTTGACGCAACCACATCGCCACCATCCCTAAACACGCAGAGACCGCCAACAGCATGGTTAACTCAATAAATGCACTTTCAAACATGGTGTAATTTTACCTATGAATAATGACTATGGATTCATTCTAGCACAGTAAAATAGTTTAAGATTTTATCAAGAATATTTTGCCCGATTCCTAAAATTGTTGCTTTAAAAAAGCAACTGAACTTGAGCGGGGATAAGAGAGATAAGAAAGGTCTAGTTTTGACTTAATGTAATTTATTGTCTGTATATCATGATTTTTTTATTTGGATTTTGTCACTGTATCTAGCAGGGGGGGGAAATGTTCATTTCAAAAACCTTTCCTTAATTATGTTAAGTCAAGATTTGACCCTATTCTTTCTTTAGATGCATTGTTAGCCGTTTTATTATCATTTTTTGCTATAAATATTCATTTTTAGCAAACTAAACGGTAGTAAATTCAGTATTTAATGATACTATAATTTTATATACAAATATCTGTAAGAAATATAATCAAGGCAATCTAATGTTTATCGAATTTACTGTGAAAAACTATCGCTCAATCAAAGATGAGCAAGTTTTAAGTATGGTTAAAGCTAAAGGTAATGAATTAGAAAAAAGTAATTCTTTTTTACCTGATGCTCCCTCAAGTGTTCCGTTACTCAGATCCTCTGTAATTTATGGTCCAAATGCAGCAGGAAAATCAAATGTTATTCGAGCTCTAATGGAAATGGAGTATATTGTTCGCCATTCAGCTTCAAAAAATCAAGAGGGTGATCTAATTTCGGTAACCCCTTTTCTTTTTAATGAAACTACATCGAAAGGGCCAACAGAATTCGAAATGGTGTTTATTAGTGAGGGCATCAGATATCAATATGGATTTTCTACCACAAAAACAAAAGTGCTTGAAGAATGGTTAATTGCATACCCTAAAGGTAGAGCACAAAGATGGTTTTCTAGAGCATTTAACAACGAAACAGATGCATACGAATACAAATTTAGTGACTACTTGTTAGGACAAAAGTCCGTATGGCAAAACTCTACTCGCTCCAATGCCTTGCTATTATCTACGGCAGTACAGTTAAATAGTGACCAATTAAAACCTGTTTTCAATTGGTTTAAAGAAAAACTACGCCCTACAAATATTGAAGGGTGGGGTCCTGGTTATACAGCTTCTTTGTGTGAAGAAGAGTCTTCGAAAGAGGAAGTCCTAAAATTTTTAAAAGCCGCTGATTTTGATATTCATGACATTAATATTGAAACAGAAAAATTTGATCCTACTTTATTACCTGATGAATTTCCAGAAGCCGTTAAAGAGAAAATTATCAATGAAATGAAAGGGAAAGATGTTGTTAATATCCAAACTCTCCATAAAACGGATACTGGTTCTTTAGTACCTTTAGACTTCGAAGATGAATCTGATGGAACAAAAAAATTCTTTGCTTTTGCTGGTCCGTGGATTGATATACTAAAAAATGGATATATTTTAGTTGTGGATGAACTACACGATAGTTTACACCCTAAGATGGTTAAGTACTTAGTTGAGCTATTTCATAATGACAAAACAAATCCAAACAATGCTCAATTAATCTTTACAACACATGAGACATCAATTCTCAGTCAAGAAGTTTTTCGAAGAGATCAGATTTGGTTTTGTGAAAAAGATAATGCTCAAGCTACCACTTTATACCCATTAAGTGATTTCAGTCCTAGAAAAGAGAAAGAAAATATTGAACTCGGCTACTTATCGGGAAGGTATGGTGCTTTACCTTTTATTAGACCTTTTTACATCAAAGAGGCTTAATCGATGGGAACAGATAATTTATTCCATAAGAGAAAAGCTAAAGCCTCAGAATTATTAGAAAGAAGAAAAGCTAGAAGAGCCTCATATGACAAAGTACTCATTGTTTGTGAAGGTGAAAAAACTGAGCCTAATTACTTTAATGAATTAATAAATTTTTATAAATTAAATACGGCAAATGTGGAAATTGATGGAACCTGTGGGTCAAGCCCCAAAAGTGTATTTGAGAGAGCTTTAGAGCTGTATCAAAAGGAAGAGTGCAGAGGCGATGCTTTTGATAACGTTTACTGTGTTTTTGATAAAGACAGTCATGATACTTACGACGAAACATTAATAAAAATATCTGCACAGAAACCAGAAGGAGTATTTCATTTAGCAATATCCGTTCCTTGTTTTGAATATTGGCTTTTATTACATTTCCAATATACCACAAAGCCCTACCATGCAACGGGCTCTTCAAGTATAGGTGACGAGGTTTTAAAGGACCTTAAATCTGTTTTTCCTGAATACGAAAAAGGAAGCGAAGATATTTTTAAGAGACTTTCGGACCAACTAGAATTTGCTAAAGAAAATGCTCAAAGATCTTTGACGCATGCCCTAGCTAACCATACAGATAATCCAACAACATATATTCATGAGCTTGTTGATTATTTGCAAAAGTTGAAATTAACACTTGACGGCTAGCGGGGTGACGATAACCTGCGAAAATAGGGAAAATAAATAGTAAAAAATAGGGGGTCAAATCTTGACTTAACATAATTTATTCTCAGTATATTATAGACAGGGGGGGAAATATTCACTTCAAAAAGCCTTCCTTTAATTATGTTAAGTCAAGATTTGACCCCCTTCTCTT
>WFQP01000140.1 GCA_015487015.1 Thiomicrorhabdus sp. | reverse complement strand
ATGGCGCGGTCATCTCCACTCAAGTGATTTTAGAGCAAGTGGTTGACCAAGCACACTATCAACTGTTTGCATTATCAACCGCGGTATTAAACGGACAAGTACGTTACAGTTTGCAAATGTTAAATCGTTTGCGAGAAGAGGGCATTGAAGCACCAGTGATGTTGTGGCTATTGTCAAAAGAGTTGCGTCAATTAATTGAGTTATCGCAGTTATCGCAACAGGTTTCGATGGGGCAAGCGTTTAAACAGTGTCGTATTTGGTCGTCTCGGCAGTCGGAGTTTACCAAGGCCCTCAATCGTCAAGGATTGAGCGCATGGCAAAACCTGCTCAAAATAGCATTAAATATCGACCTAATGATTAAAGGCATTCGTCCCACCTTAAGTGCAGACGAGGTTTGGTTGGAAATGTCACAATTAGTTTTAAAAATGGCGCAAGAACAGAGTGAGTAAAACGATGAATACCAAAGAGTACAATACATATTTATAGTCCTTCTATGCAAGCTCAAGAGCCTAAACTAGGGTGAGAAAGTATTAAAAATGAAAAAAATATTTCTTGTCAAAATTCTGTTTATTATCAATTATTTACTGATTTCTGGTTGTGTTCATAACACCCCTCCCACAATTGAAGGCATTGAAGAAAGCTATGAAGTGCATGGCTATGAAACGCTTAGGATTCGAGTAAAAGCCAAAGATGCCGAAGGCGACCCTTTAACCATCGTCTGGACTCAGACCGCAGGAAAGCCCTTATGGAAAAAAGCCCCAAGCGGGTTTGATATTAATTTACTCATCCCAGCGGATTTGGGTGAAGATCAAGTGTTTGAAATAACGGCGACGGTAAGTGATGGAAAAGAGGAAGTCTCGTTTAGTACGAACATTACACTCCCAGCCTATCGAGCACAAGTGGTTGAAGAGATGGGAGAAGAGTGCTCTATACAGGTGAATGGGTCTTGTGATGAGGATGAGATGCCAAATACCGATATTGTCTTCGAGATTCCAAGCATTGACCGATACGGGGTATTTAATTCATCGGAATTTGACGGATTTGAAATTAAGATGTCTTCTGTTATGGGGGCTGGATTAGATGTGAATCGTTTTTTGGATATAATTTTGGATGTGGCTTATACATATGAAGATGTTAAGGACATGTTTGCTTTTGATGAAGTGAGCCATGTTCTCTATGTTAAAGAAGACAGAATGGTTGAATTTATTAATCTGCTGAAGAGAAGTGATGAAGACAGGCATAATTCAGATATTGTACTGTCGATTAGTGGTTACGACTCTTTGGGGCATGATCTGTCAAAAGAAATTACTTTTAAGTATGGATATGGGGAAATTAAAGGTACTTTGGTCGATAAAGAAGGAAATCCTTACCCTGGTTTGGAAGGTGAAACGGTCTTTATTAAAGCGGCGTCCAGGTGGTCATACATGGGAACGGGAGGAGGAAAGGGAGGCTATGGCGCGATAGTGAGTGCCGACAGTACATTTGAAATGAAAAACTTACCCGTTGGTGTTTATACCGTGTTGCTTGAAACCCAAGATGGACTGTCTGCGGTAGCGGTGCCCGTTAATATTAATTTAGGCGCACCCAATGCGGATATTTCGATGGAAGTGATGGATATAAATGCACCTGTATCCGTTTCTGAGCCACTTTCTAATGCGGTAAATCGTCAGGTAAAAACACAATCGGTTCCTGCCTTGGTATTAGACGGCAAGCGCATTTAAAAAAATATGAATGACCCTAATCCGTATGCAGAAAATACGTTTATAGAGCGCACCCTTATTTTTTTATGTGCTTATTCGTGTACTTAGCAAACTCAAAAAATGACGTATCGTCAACGTATCGCCAATAGGTGGCGTTGTCTCTTCTTCCCAAACTTTAATATGATATAGTGCAAAGGTTTCTTAATAAAGACGATTGTATTTAAACGATGCAAACTCAAGAAGGTATTCAAAATGAAAAAAATATTTTTTGTAAAAATGCTGTTTATCATCAGTTATTTACTGATTTCTGGTTGTGTTCATAACACACCCCCCACAATTGAAGGTATTGAAGAAAGCTATGAAGTGCATGGCTATGAAACGCTTAGAATTCGAGTAAAAGCCAAAGATGCCGAAGGCGACCCTTTAGCCATCGTCTGGACTCAGACCGCAGGAAAGCCCTTATGGAAAAAAGCCCCAAACGGGTTTGATATTAATTTACTCATCCCAGCGGATTTGGGTGAAGATCAAGTGTTTGAAATAACGGCGACGGTAAGTGATGGCACGAACGAAACCGCATTTAGCACCACCATCACGATGCTTGAATATCAAGAAAAATTTGTTTTTTTTGATATGTATGAGCGTTGTGGAGAGGAAGAGAAGTTAGAGGATAGCGATGCCTGTAGTGAGATTCCACCACCCACGGATATTACCCTTGATTTCTTAGGGTTTAATCGCTACGGGGTGTTTAAATCATCGGAATTTGATCAGTTTGAAATTAAAATGGTGTCTGAAACGGGTGCGGTATTGGTTTTTGATGAACTTTTGGATATTATTTTATCGGTAGTTGATGCAGGCGCTGTGGTGACCGACATGTTTGCTGTGGATGAGGCGAACGGTATTTTATACATTAAAGAAGATCGGTTAGCCGAGTTTATGAGCTGGTTAAAAAAGAGTGATGAAGATCGGTTTCACTCAAGCATTGAACTGTCTATTAGCGGTAGGGACTCTTTGGGGAATATCGTAGCAAAAGAAATTCATTTTAAGTATGGTTATGGAGTCATTAAAGGCACATTAGTGGATAAAGAGGGCAAGGCTTATCGTGGTTTGGAAGGTGAGTCAGTCTACCTTAAAGCGACGATAAGAGGCGGAAGCATGGGCACCAGTTTAAAGCGAGGAGGATACAGTGCGCTTATTGGTGAAGACGGTAAGTTTGAAATTAGAAATTTACCCGTTGGTGTTTATACTGTGTTGCTTGAAACCCAAGATGGACTGTCTGCGGTGGCGGTGCCCGTTAATATTAATTTAGGCGCACCCAACGCGGATATTTCGATGGAAGTGATGGATATAAATGCACCTGTAGTCGTTTCTGAGCCGCTTTCTAATGCGGTAAACCGTCAGGTAAAAACACAATCGGTCCCCACTTCGGAATTAGACGCTCCCCCTTATATTCTCAAAAAACACCAAGAGTATTTGGACTCTTTGAACATTAATCGTCTTCAAAACAGTAATGTGAATGGCATTGATTTACCCTTGCTTGGAACGCTTAGCGTTGAAGGTGGCGGAACGGATTGATAAAGAGGCTTGGGGGTTAAGCAGCGTAATTTTATGCTATTAAGGAGTCAGTCTTTTAATTTCTGGTAACGCCAGATTTTAGTTGTGGTATGGATAGAACCCAATCCCTAGATAGACTTTAATTGTTTATATCTTAATATGTGTTTCTATGTAAGGATTTGGGTGAATAAGAGTGAGTGAAAAAATGAATGTAAAAGAGTACATGAATACACTGGGTCAGCAAGCCCGTGCGGCATCACGCGAGTTGGTCAAGGCGACCACTGCGGATAAAAATAGAGCATTATTGGCATTGGCCAATCAATTGGAGCAATCTTCAGAACAATTAAAATCTGAAAATGCCAAAGACTTGGCGCAAGGCAAGAAAAATGGTTTGGATGCGGCGATGTTAGATCGCCTTGCGATCACCGATGCAGGCATTGCGGGCATGGCCGAAGGGTTAAGACAGATTGCTAATTTGCAAGACCCGATTGGCGAAATCACCGACATGCGATTTTTACCTTCGGGCATACAAGTCGGTAAAATGCGCGTGCCACTGGGTGTGGTGGGCATTATTTATGAGTCTCGGCCGAATGTTACGATTGATGCGGCGGCCTTGTGTTTAAAGTCGGGCAATGCGGCGATTTTACGCGGAGGCTCTGAGGCCGCGTTTTCAAATCAGGCATTAGCCATCTGCATTAAAGACGCATTGGCCTCGGTTGGCTTACCAGAAACCGCCGTGCAAGTGGTGGCGACCACCGACCGTGACGCGGTAGGCGAGTTAATTGCCATGCCCGCCTTTGTGGATGTGATTATCCCCCGTGGCGGCAAAGGGTTGATTGAGCGCATTAGCGAACACGCGCGTGTGCCAGTGATTAAACATTTAGACGGCATTTGCCATGTGTATATTGATGACGATGCCGATTACGACAAAGCCATTAAGGTCACGCTGAATTCCAAAACGCACCGTTATGGCGTGTGCAATGCATTGGAAACCCTGTTAGTGGCCGAATCACAAGCCAAAAAAGTATTGCCAGAACTGGCGACCTTATTGAGCGAAAAAGGCGTGGAATTACGCGGGTGTGAAAAAACCCAAGCGATTATTGAGGTAAATGCCGCCACAGAAGAAGATTGGGCAACCGAATATTTAGCGCCTATTTTATCCATTAAAGTGGTGTCAGGTGTGGATGAGGCGATGGATCACATTGCCCAGTACAGTTCGGCACATACCGAATCGATTGTGACTGAAAACTTTTCAACCTCACGTCGCTTTTTAGCCGAGATGGATTCCAGTTCGGTAATGGTCAACGCCTCTACCCGTTTTGCTGATGGCTTTGAGTATGGACTGGGTGCCGAAATTGGCATCAGCACCGATAAGTTTCATGCGCGAGGGCCTGTGGGATTAGAGGGCTTAACCTCACAAAAATACATTGTGTTGGGTGATGGGCATATTCGAAAGTAAGCATGAACGTATGAGGTTCATATCGTGAAATTGATTGGTGTGAATGGTGGTACCTTTGATCCCATTCATTATGGCCATCTGAGACCGGCGCTTGAAGTACAGCAGCAACTGGATTTGCAACAAGTGCTGTTTGTACCTTGTTATCAGCCGGTACATCGTGGAACGCCTGAGGTAACGGCGGAGTTACGTTGTAAGATGATTCAATCTGCCATTGCCGAACAACCTCTGTTTGCATTGGAAACCTTTGAAATTGATCAAGGGGGTCCTTCTTATATGGTGCAGACCTTGGCGGCTTTAAAACAGCGAATGGCACAAGAGAGTTTGGTGCTGATGATGGGGACGGATGCATTTGCAAAGTTTCATACATGGCATGATTGGGCGGGTATATTAAACTTGGCGAATATTGCGGTGATGCATCGCCCCAATGAACCCGTTCCGATTGATTGCGAATCGGGGGTGATTTATCAAGCGCATTATGCCGAGCAATTAACCGAGCTCAATGGGCAAATAGTCGAGGTGGCGGTCACGCAACTGGATATTAGCTCAACCCTGATTAAAGAACACCTTAAACGCGGTGATGCGGTGGATTATTTACTCCCCCCCCCCGTGATTAAACAGATTAAACAACACGGTTTATACCAAACCATTTAAGAATTTAAAAGAAGAGATAGAAGTATGAGCATGGATTTAAAAGCCGTTGAAGCCCTAGTGGTTGAGACGTTAGAAGATGTAAAAGCACGTGATATTCAGGTTATTGATATTTCAAAAATCAGCAGTTTTGCTGATTCAATGATTATCGCAACGGGAACATCCACCACCCACGTAAAAGCACTGGGCAGTCATGTTGAGTTGGCATTTAAAAAAATTGGTGAACCGCCTCTGGGTGTTGAATCTGCACCACAACCTGATTGGGTGCTGGTTGATTTAGGCGATACCATCGTACACGTAATGACCGAAGGCGCACGTGCGCACTATTCGTTAGAAAAATTGTGGGATGTGAAACCGTCAAGTGATACCGCAGAATAGCGTTTTTACTTTGAAAACATTGAGTGCGTTTGGAATAGTCTTCGTACTCGCTTCCATTGCGAACCCTGTTTTAGCCACCAACATGGAACGCCAACCATGCGGTAAACTTTATGAACCTTCGGGTGTCACACAGTTACTGGATGGGCGGCTTTTGGTGGTGGAAGATGAAAAAAACAACCCCATTCGCTTACTTAGTTTACTGACAAGCGAGCATGGGGAGTCGGTTTCCACCACTCCATTGCAAACTTCTCTCCCCACAGTCTCTGGTCGTTCAGACCTAGGCGAATTGGCTGATCTTGAAGCGGTCGCCCTCGACAATAATGGTTTTGTCTACGCCATCACCTCTCACTCCCTCACGCGTAAAGGCAAATCGTCTACGGCACGTGAAAAACTGGTTCGCTTTAAGGTCAAAGGCGATTCAGTAAGCGATGTTGGTGTGGTGTTAGACCTTAAATCTGCCATCATTAAATTAGACAAAGCGTTAAAAAAATCCAGTCATGTCACAGATGTGAAAGAGAACAATGGCTTCAGTATTGAAGGCATGAGTTTTGACCAAAATAAACAAAAATTGTTGATCGGACTGCGAACACCTGTTATGGATAAAAAAGCCGTTTTACTGGTGCTAAAAAATCCTCAAGCGATGTTTGAAAAAGGTGAACCGCCTAAATTTAAGCGCAAACCAATTTATTTGGATTTAGACAAAGGCGGCATTCGTGCCATCACGTTTGATGCCACCCTAAACGGGTACTTAATTCTCAGTCGCCATGAAAAAAAAGGCAAAAAATTTAAGTTATGGTTTTGGGATGGCAAAGAAAATCAGGCTCCCGTTCGAGTTCGCATAAAAGGTAAGCTAGACTTATCCAATGCCGAAGGCATTACCCCCATTTTAATAGGGGGGGAGAAAAAAATAATGTTCGTATTTGATGTCGGAAACACCAGTAAACGCCATAACGGCTGTTATGCTTTTGTACCTTATGAACAACTTAAAATAGACTGATTGAGATGGTTTATTCCATTTCTTAAATTTATATAATACGAATATCAGGTCAAAACATCAGGCTTTTCTAAAATCTAAAACCCTGTCAAATTGACAAAAAAAGGGTATATTAACGTATAGAAGATCCACAAATTAACCATTAGAGAGGAAAATATCATGAGTAAAGGACAAGACAGTAAGAAAAGTACTAAAAAGCAACCACTTTTAACACCAAAAGAGAAGAAAGCCGCAAAGGCCGCTAAGAAAAAGAATAAATAAGTATTTGATTAAGGGGCGTAAAAGTGAGAGCGAGCTCTTTCTTTTTGCCTTTTTAGATATGATTCAGCTTTGTATTACCAGCTTTCGGTGCTTAGGCACGTTAACTGGTGACGGCAAACATTCCTTTAAGATACTCTGAAAGCGTTGATCTTTAACTGCTAATTTCGCTAAGGGAGTTTTAGACCACACTATTTTAAGGATATCGTTTCCATTACCAGTTGTATTGGATAGGGGGGGCAAAATTTTACAATCCAATATATTTCTCCCCCCCCCTTATAATTCAACAAAACAACATTAAATTTACGAAGTGCGGTAACATCTTTTAAAATCGTAGGCTATGAGTTCCATCATTCGCCAGCTATCACCGCTGAGCTTAATCATTAAGCACAATAAGTATGAAATCATTTTTTACAATGTTTAGTATTGTTACGCTATTGGAAAAGTTTGGGGTAATGAAATTTGAATCACTACGAGCTGAAAATATTGCAACAGAGAGCTATGAATTTTTCTTTTATATGTTCTTATTTTCTGTGGCTTCAGCTTGGTATCAAGTGATTAGGGTGGATTTTTATACTTGCAAGTACCACAGGGTTTTATGAGTTTTTCAGTGCTTAACAAGTATAAAGGATCATATTAGCGGTGTTGTACTCGAGTCTAAGGCGTCCCCTTTAATGTTTGTTTCTTATTTTTTCAGCTTAACAATTGAGGTCAGAATACAATAAATGATCATTCACTTTATTACCGTAGGGCAAAAGATGCCCAAATGGGTACAAGAAGGTTATTCCGAATACGCGAAACGCTTGCCTAAATCGTGTGCGCTTAAATTGATTGAATTGCCGATGGCGGCACGGGGTAAAAATAATTCGGTGGATAACTTAAAAGCCGAAGAGGCCAAGCGAATTTTGGCGGCGGTTCCTAAAGGTGCAAGGCTAGTTGTGTTGGACGAACACGGACAGCAAGTTACCACCAAAGGTCTGGCCGATAAATTAGAAGATTGGTTGGGGGGTGGTCAAGATATTGCCTTGATTGTCGGTGGGCCAGATGGGTTAGATAAAGACATTATTCAAAAAGCGCAATGGAAGTGGGGGTTGTCAAATTTGACGTTGCCTCATCCGATGGTGCGGATACTGGTTGCTGAACAGCTGTATCGAGCGTGGTCAGTAACGCAAAACCACCCCTATCACCGCGCCTAAAAATGGTCTTTTTACTCAACTTCTGCGTTACGATTTGACTCATGTACTAAAGTACACTTCGCCAAACCGAGCCTTGAATTTGAGCAAAAATCCTCATTTTTATTAATTGAGTTTGTGTGTGGTGTTTTTTTGTTAGGAATGAATCGTGGTGATAGAGGGAGAGTTTTTTTGATGTTTTGGCTGTGATTCAGCCAAAACGGGTATTTATTTTAGAGGGAGGGATTAATCTTCCCCTTCTCCTACCGGCTCTGTGGAGGTTGATAAAAATCCTCGTCCTTGTGCAAAATAAATGTAGACCGGTTTTTCATTACGTAAGACATCCAGTACGCTTTGAAACATGGTTGATGGTAGGTGCATTTTAATTCGACCACCACTTTCGGAATCATTTTCAAAATTCATACCTGGGTCATTAAATCTAATGTAAGCGATGGTTCTTCCACTGCTTCCATAGAGTGCAATTTGTGAACGATTTGTTTGGTAGCCAGTAGGGCTTCCATAAACGAGAACATGATATTTTTTGACTTCATTTGACATGATAAACTCCTTGATTCATTAAGCGCTGACTACATGGGTTATCAGCCTGTAATAGAGAACTATTTTCTTACCAAAATGTTTTATTGGTTAATTAATATTAACATAACTACGTATTTGATGGGTTTATTTTCCTTTATGTTTTTTGGGAAATAAAAATAGATGGGAAGAGTGGATTTGTTTGGGTGTTTATTCTTGACCTACCGTGTCTAAATATGGATAATATTGAATTCCTTTTTATAGGGTTGTATTAATAGAGGTCTACGGATCGGTTAGTGCGTAAAAACTAATTATTGGAGAGTTAAGAACCATGGCAAATTCAGCACAAGCAACCAAACGCGCACGTCAGGCAGAAAACACACGTCAGGCAAATGTTGCAAAACGTTCAGAGATGCGTACAGCACTTAAAAAAGTATTAGCTGCAATTGAAGCAGGCGATAAAGCCGCTGCAAACACAGCTTTTCGTGTTGCACAGTCTAAGTTAGACGGTTTATCGCGTAAGAAGATTGTTGCAAAAAATACAGCAGCACGTATTAAGAGTCGTATTAATGCTCGCATTAAAGCAATGGCTTAATTTTATTTAGTTGATTCTAAGTAAAAGATAAAAAAACCGGGGTCGTCCCGGTTTTTTTATGCCCTAATTTTATAACGATTGAGTGATTTTATGAAATTTTTACAATTAATGGCCTTATTGGAAGGCGTGTCGTTATTGGCTCTATTTTTTGTCGCTATGCCACTTAAGTATATGTATGGAATGCCTGAGGCGGTCACATTTGCAGGACCAATTCATGGTTGGTTGTTTGTTGCTTTTAATGCACTGTTGTTTTATTTTGTGTATAAAAGACACCTTACTGAAGAGCAAGGGTTTTCAGGGTTTATAGCCTCTTTTTTACCATTTGGCACCTTTATCTATAAGGCGAAGGTGTTAAGCAAAGTTTGAAGAAAGCATTTTTATTGCTTATTTTTGAACAGAGTTATACCGTTTTTCAATTCTTAAAATTAAATACTAAAATTAAGACGTATTTAATAGGGGTATCTGCTAAAATCCTTGGCCTTGGTAAGGTTTATTATGGAACAGGGTAATTTAGGATGTGAGCCTCATGCTAATATTAAATACTGGTTCTTGATATTTTTAGTTATTTAGGAAAGTTCCTTAATAACTAAAAAATAACTAACTTAAGCTGAATTTTTTATCCCCCTCCGCTATTCAATACAAAGTATAGGGGGGGGGAAAATTTAAGTTGGACAGACCATCTCCCCCAGCTCTTGGGTGAGTTTTAAGTTTTCAGAGTAATCAACAGGGCAGTCAATTAAGACGACGGTGTTGTCTTTAATCGCTTGTTGTAAGGTGGGTAGAAGGTCATCGGTATTTTCAATTCGATAGCCTTTGGCACCAAATGATTCGGCCAGTTTGACAAAATCTGGATTGGTAAAGGAGATATTACTTTCACGTCCAAATTGATTCTCTTGTTTCCATTTAATCAGTCCGTAGTTTCCATCATTCCAAATTAGCACAATAATTGGGATGTTTAAACGCACGGCGGTTTCAATCTCTTGTACGTTCATTAAGAAGCCTGCATCACCTGTTACAGCCACAGCCACTTGTTCAGGTCGAGCGAGTTTTGCGGCAATAGCTCCTGGGAGTGCAATCCCCATAGAGGCAAATCCGTTTGAGATGATGCAACTGTTTGGGCTAAGTGCTTCGTACATACGGGCAATCCACATTTTGTGTGCCCCTACATCTGAAATAATAATGTCCTCTCGCCCTAGCGCACTGCGTAAATCGTGTAGAATTTTTTGAGGCTTAACAGGGAAGTTTGCATCTTCGTCATACTCATGAAAATTAGTTTTAATGCTCTCTTGTAATCCTTGAAAAGGTTTGCCGGAGTGGTGTTTGCTGATGGCGGCAATCCCAGATAGGGCTTGACCAATATCACCAATGAGTCCGGCTTCGACAATGTAGTTTTCGTCCACTTCTGCCGCTTGGGTATCAATATGAATGATTTTGGTATCTGGATTATGATTCCATAAATAGGGATGGTATTCGACAATGTCGTAACCCACACAAATAACGACATCGGCACGATCAATACCACAAGAGATATAATCGTGTGCTTGCAGGCCTATCGTACCTAGTGCAAGGTCGTGGTCAGCAGGCAGTGCGCCTTTTGCCATAAAAGTGGTCGAAACAGGAATGTTTAATTTGCTGGCAAAGTCTTCTAATGCCTCTGATGCATTGGAGCGAACAACTCCATTACCTGCAATAATAACGGGAAATTTAGCGGCTGCGATAATGTCGGCCGCTTGTTTGACTTTAATGGGGTTGGGCTGTGGTGGAAGCGGACTCTGTCTTTTAAGTGGCTTTTTGTTGACGTTTTCCATGCCGGCAATGTTTTCAGGAAAATCAATAAAGCTACAGCCCGGTTTTTCGGCTTCGGCAACTTTAAAGGCTTTACGCACCACTTCAGGAATGACGTCGGGGGTTAAAATTTGGGTACTGTATTTACTGATGGGTTCAAACAATTTAACCAAGTTTAAAACTTGATGACTCTCTTTGTGCAAACGTTGAGTACTGGCTTGTCCTGCAATGGCCACAATAGGCGCACGATCCATATTGGCATCGGCTACACCTGTGACTAAGTTGGTGGCACCTGGCCCCAAGGTTGCCAGACACACGCCCGCTTTACCTGTTAAACGACCATAGACATCGGCCATAAAAGCGGCACCTTGCTCGTGGCGAGTGAGAATAAATTTAATATCACTGTCGAGCAATGCATCCATTACGTCTAAGTTTTCTTCACCTGGAATTCCAAAAATATATTCAACATCTTCATTTTCTAAACATTTGACAAAAAGTTCTGAGGCTTTCATTGTGTGTCCTATTGTTGTTATTTTGAGAGGTGTTTAATTTGGAGACCAGTTTGGCATATTCTGTATTAGAAACCAACCAACATTAGTAAACGATAATGTAGTTGTGTAAAAAGCGCGTATTTTAGGCCTTAAATGGGTGGTTCTGGTACAATTTGGTTTATTAAAACTCCCTTACTAAATAGGAAACTACACTCTTTTGAAACGAATTATTAAAGCCGCGGCCACAGTGGGTGGCATGACTATGATTTCACGTGTTCTGGGATTTGTAAGAGACATGGTCATTGCACGTTATTTTGGTGCCAGCATGGGGGCCGATGCTTTTTTTGTGGCCTTTAAAATTCCCAATTTTTTTAGACGACTGTTTGCCGAGGGTGCCTTTTCTCAAGCCTTTGTGCCCGTATTGGCGGAGGCAAAAGAGAAGCGAGGCCATGAAGCGGTAAAGCACTTAGTGGATGCTTTGAGCTTTCGATTGGGTGGCATTTTACTGGTGATTACTGCATTTGGGGTATTTGGTTCGTCACTTTGGATGATGGTGTTTGCACCAGGGTTTATGGATGAACCTGAAAAATTTGCCTTAGCGTCAGATATGCTGGCGATTACTTTTCCGTATTTATTGTTGATCTCTTTAGTGGCTTTTTCATCTGCGATTATGAACACCTATAATCAGTTTGCCGTGCCCGCATTTACGCCTGTATTTTTAAATTTAGTGTTAATTACTTTTGCGATTTGGGTTTCGCCATTGCTTGAAATTCCCATTATGGCTCTGGCTTGGGGGGTATTGGTGGCGGGGGTGGTGCAGTTGCTGTTTCACCTGCCTTTCTTATACCGTTTAGGCTTACTGCCGAGCCCAACACGAAAATCCGATCCCGGAGTGGGTGAGGTGAAACGAATGATGATTCCTGCACTGTTTGGGGTGTCTGTTGCTCAAATTAACTTATTGCTGGATACTGTTTTGGCCTCTTTTTTGGTAACAGGTTCGGTGTCATGGTTGTATTATTCAGACCGGTTGATGGAGTTTCCATTAGGGGTTTTTGGTGTGGCCTTAGCCACGGTGGTATTACCAGGTTTATCTAAAAAGGCGGCCAGTGAAGATTGGAAAGGGTTTCGACAGGACATTGATTCGGCCTTACGATTGGTGCTGATTATTGGCTTACCGGCTACATTGGGTTTGTTGTTGTTAGCAGAGCCTTTGATTACGACGTTGTTTTATTACGGTGAATTTACAGCGCGAGATGTCTCAATGTCGGGTATGAGCTTAATGGCGTATTCGTTTGGGTTATTGGGGTTTATTTTAGTTAAAATTTTAGCCCCCGCCTTTTATGCGCGTAAAGATATGAAAACCCCTGTTAAAGTGGCCATTATTGCACTGGTAACCAATATGGTTTTAAACCTTATTTTTATAGGACCGTTTGCGCATGTAGGGCTGGCTGCGGCAACGGCTATTTCTGCGTTTGTAAACTCTGGGTTGTTGTATTGGTATCTGCGTAAACAAGAGGTGTTTAAACCGTTGTCGGGTTGGGCAAAGTTAATCATTCAAGTGGTGGTTGCAAATGCGGTATTGGTGGCTTTTTTACTTTGGTTTACGCCACCGATTGCCGAGTGGTTGTTGTTTGATTGGAACCAAAGGCTTATATGGTTATTTGGTTTAGTTTTTGCCGTGATTGCCGTGTATGCGATAAGCCTGCTGGCATTGGGTTTAAACCCGAGAAGAATGTTAAAAACACCTGAATAAATTTCTCCCCCCCCCTTTTTTTTATCCTTTATCTAATTCTCTAAAATAAAGGGCGTGTAGGTTGGCGGTGAGTTTACGAACGCCAACAGAGTCTATTGTGTTGGTATTCTTGCGTCATCCGCTACCTACAAAAGCAGATTTATTTGGGGAGCGTTCTTTCGAGATATCGACGTAATTCAGCGGTGTTGTCTGGGGCTCTCATGGTGCTGGAGTGCGTGGCATCGGCTAAGAAGAAGACTACAGCCCCACTTGAGATTCGATAATGTTTTGCAAAAGCTTGCCCGTCTGGTAAGCCTAAACTAGCGACTAAAAATTCAACTTGATCACCGTACTCATCTCGTAGAGGCGCGAGCAATTCCATTGTCATCATACCGCCTGCGGTATTGACATCATAAACCAGTACGACGGCCGGCTTTCCTTGTCCAATAATATTTAAATCGGTTGGATAAGGTTTTTCTGGCAGTTGTGTCCAAATTAAAACAGCAGACAAACCGAGAACGATAAAATAGATGAGTCCTTTTTTCCAGCCTGCAAGCGGGGATTTGGGAGCGGTAGTGGTCATATTGTTTTCCTTTTATTTATAACTACTTGCTGAAGTAGTGGCTTCTCAATAGGTTGAGACAATTGCGCTTTATTCTAACGCTTTAATTTTGATTGTCTCTATTAATTACGTATTTATTACAGTTTTAGTCGTTTAAAAATAACATCAGGAACTGAGCGAATGATCAACATAATACCCGCCCAAAAAAATGGGGTATAGAGGGTTTTGCTTTGATTTTTATCAATGGCTTTAACGATGCTGGTTGCAATTTTTTCTGGTTTGGCCCAAAGCGCTCCTTTTTTAAAATTGGCGGTCATTGGGGTATCGACAAAACCGGGTTTAATATCGAGCACGTGTACATGGTTAGGGTAGAGACGGTTACGCAAACCTTGCAAAAAGAGGGAGACCATCCCTTTGGCGGCTCCGTATACATAGTTAGATTGTCGTCCTCGATCACCTGCAACGCTGGTAATGACTGCGATAGTACCTTTTTGTTGTTGCTCAAATTGGTTGGCCAGTAAGGTGAGCAGTGAAATCGTGCTGATGCCGTTGGTGCTGAGTTCGGTCATGGTCAGATGAACATCATGTTCACAGGCCTTTTGGTCAGGCAACGTGCCGTGTGCAATCAGCACAATGTCTAGGATGGGAAAGGTTTCAAAGACCTGTTGGAGGGTGGTTTCATGCGTTTCAAACTGGTTAACATCCAAAACAGCAGTATGCACCTCGCTTGCCCCTCTTACCGTGGCATCGGACGCAATGGTTTCAAGTTGTTCAGTGTTACGCCCGAGTAGGTAAAGATTATCTTGTGCCTCGGCGTAGAGACGTAGGGTGGCTTGTGCAATGGCGGAGGTGGCGCCGATAATGAGAATGTTTCTTTTCATGTGTGCTTCCATCTGTATTGGTAGGCGTATGTGCCATACGTTTTGAGTGATTATAAGCCTAAACGTTGAGATTGTAGGGAGTTAAAGCATTGATCGGCTCCGTACTGTTGGCGAACGGTTTGAAAGGTCTCCCAGTTGGGATAGCTTTGTTTAAAGGTCTGTTCGGACATACGAGCGTCTTTGGCTAAATAAATGCGTCCTCCGTAGTGCAGTACAATTTGATCGAGTTTATCTAAAAAAGCAAACAGTGTTGGGTCAATTTTAAAGTCGATGGCCAGTGTGTAACCTTCCATGGGAAAGCTTAGATAGTTGGCATTGTGCGCGCCAAAGACTTTGAGTACCGCTAAAAAAGAGCCTCGCTTGGAGTTAACAATCTGAGTCAGTATCTCAGTAAGCCCTTCCAGCCCTGCCGCTTTAGGGAGAACAAACTGGTATTGGGTAAAGCCTTTTTTACCGTATAAACGGTTCCAGTTTTGAATGCTGTCAAGCGGGTAAAAGTAGGGGGCGTAATGGACAATACGTTGGTTCTTTTTTTGTCGTGCCTTATGGTAATAGAGGGTGTTAAACGCTTTTACAGTCAATGAATTCAGTAGTGCGTTGGGCATGTTTATGGGGACGGATAATTTACTCGGAGGGGCAATTTTTAAATTTTGCTCTTTATCTTTGCTGTGTTGTTGCGGGGCGTGTTCGCCCAGCATGAGCAAAGAGCGTCCGAGGTGTTTTCCTTTGGTTAGGCAGTCAATCCATGCCACGGAATAGGTGGTGTTTTGATGGGCTTCAAATTGTTCAAGCGTTTCGGAGAGGTGCTCGGTTTTCCATGTGGTTTCGTCAATAAAGGCACTCTCTATGGGGATCAGTTTGAGTGTGGCGGAGGTAATGACACCCGTTAACCCCATGCCACCACAGGTGGCTAAAAAAAGTTCGCGGTGTTGGGTTAGAGAGCAGGTGACTTGCTCGCCAGAGGCTACACACAGCGTGAGGCTAATGATGTGTTGGCTAAAACAGCCATCAAGATGATGGTTTTTGCCATGAACATCGCTGGCGATGGCGCCACCTACGGTGACAAACTGTGTACCAGGCGTGACGGGTAAAAACCAGCCTTTGGGCACAAATACATTGAGCAGTTCCGCCAAGCTGACACCCGCCGCGCAGTGCACGATGCCGAGTGTCTCATCAAAGCTTAAAAAGTAGTTGAGTGTGTGAGTTTGTAAGGTGTGTTCGGCTAGGGCGCTGTCACCATAGCTTCGCCTTAACCCGCTGGCAATCAAAGAAGGGGGGGGGGAAATAGACGTTGTTTGTTGTTGAATATTTTGAATGGTTTGAGGAATTTCGTTAATGTACCGTGCCAAAAAAGGGGTACTTTCGATCACTGGATAGTTGCCCCAGCCACTGATCTGAGCTTTAGGTTGGGAGGTTTGTTTTGATGGCTCTTTATGTTCTTTGCTCTCTTTACTTGAAGACATAGCGTTTATCCAGTTGGTATTTGACATAGTAGCCAATGGCTAATCCAATGATTCCGCCTAAATAGCGCATCTCTTTGGTGCCATAAATCGCCTCAAACGCGAGCTCAAAGCCCCAAAAGATAAAGGTGGTGATAACCCCCATAATGGTATAAAGCGTAAAGGTTTTTGAGCCGTGTTGAATACTTTGGGTTTGATATTGAAAAATATAGCGTTTATCGAGCCAATATTTTAAAACCAGTCCAACAGCGGTACCGACTAAAATAGAGAGCATGATAGCAAACGAACCTTGATAGAGCGTGATGGCGATTTCTTGGCTACCGATGTTCGCCACGGTGGCGAATAGGGCGAAAATCGTGTACATTAGTGCAATCTTCATATTTTGATAATGCGTCCCTTGTGCGCCTTTTGCTACCTTAAGAGGTTAATTAATTTTTAAGCATGGATTCTAACACTTCTAGTTCGGCGAATAAATCGGTATTGCGAGGGCTGTTTAAGTTATCGCGTCCACGTCAGTGGATTAAAAACGGTTTTATTTTTGCCCCCCTTCTTTTTACTGGGTTATTTTTAGACCTGATGGCGATTAGCCAAACCCTTTGGGCGTTTGTGCTATTTTGTTTAGCCGCGTCGGCGACGTACATTGTTAATGATTTAAAAGACATTGAAGAGGATAAAAAACATCCCGTTAAATCGCTTAAAAGACCGCTCGCTTCGGGGGAGGTAACGCCGTTTCAGGCCAAAGTATTATTGGTCGTTTTATACGGTATTTTATTGATTGGTTTTGCCTTTCAGCCACAGATTATGTTCGTTATTGTGGCGTATTTACTGTTAAATGTGGCGTACAGTTTTTATCTGAAACATCAGCCCGTATTGGATATTTTTACCATTGCGTTTGGGTTTGTATTGCGGGTGTACGCGGGGGCTACCGCAATTTTAGTGCCAGTTTCGACTTGGATGTTTGTGACGACGTTGTGTTTGGCACTGTTTTTGGCCGCGATGAAACGCCGTCAAGAGTTGATGCAAACCTCGCAAGAGGGGCGTAAGGTGCTGGCGTACTATACCGAATCGCTCGTTAATCGTTATGCTGAAATGGCTGCGACAGGTGCGCTGCTGTTTTACAGTTTATTTGTGATGAACGCGCGTCCAGAGATGGTGTTTACCATTCCGTTTGTTTTGTTTGGTCTGTTTCGTTATTGGTATATCAGTGAAATGTTAGGCGAGGGTGAATCGCCTACCGATGCGTTATTGGCCGATAAACAGTTGTTGTTTACCGTGATTGGTTGGATTGCGGTCTGTCTTTGGGCTTTGTGGCCAGAGGGAATGGTATAAATGGATGTGGCTTATTTGGTAACACCTTTTTTGGCGTGGTTGGTCGCGGGCTCCAGTAAGTTTACCGTGAACAGCATTCGTGCCAAGCAGTTGGCGTTTGGTTTGATTGGTTACGGTGGTTTTCCGAGTAATCACAGTGCGATTGTGAGCAGTATGGCGGCGCTTATTGCATTTAAAGAGGGCATCGATCATCCTGCTTTTGGGGTGGCCTTAGCCTTGGCGTTTATTGTATTATTGGATGCCAATAGTCTGCGCCGTCAAATTGGTAAGCAAGCAGAAGTCATCAACCGTTTGCAATCCCATTCGAATGAACCACCTTTAAGAGAGCGGATTGGTCATACTAAAATAGAGCTTTTAGGCGGCATTGTGGTGGGTGTGATCACTGCTTATCTTGTGCATTTGAGCATCTAAAATTTTCTCCCCCCCCCTTCTTTAATTTTTTGTTTATTTTGAGTCCGCAATGAGCACGAACATGAACCCCAACTCTTTCTGTACTTCTTTGGCCCAATTTTGGATCGCTTGTTCATGGCATGAACGTGCGGTATTAGTGGCTTTTTTATTGTTAAAGTGGCTGTTGATTTTTCAAGTTCCTTTAACAGGCGATGAAGCGTATTTTATTCTTTGGGGGCAGTCGCTTTCGTTGGGTTATTACGACCATCCTCCAATGGTGGGTTGGGTGTTGTGGCTGCTGAATGGCTTTGGTACGGGGGTGGGCGATCATTTGTTGGTCTATCGTTCGTTTGCGTATTTTGCGGCTATTGTGATCGCTTATTTGCTGTATCAAACCTTGCTGTTTTACCCGAATATTCGTTCAACCACAGCCTTTTATGTAGCGTTTGCCTTTTTGGTGTCGCCTATTTCGTTGATGTTTGTGGTTACGGCAAACGATACCGTTTTGGTCTTTTTTGCGGTGGTGGCCTTTTATTTTTATACTAAAGCGTTAGCGCGGCCTACGTTGTGGAATGCTGGGTTGGCGGGGGTCTTTTTAGGACTGGCTTTTTTATCCAAGTATTTTGCGGCGTTTATGTTGCTTGGTTTGTTTCTATACAGCCTGCTGACTGTGCGGCAGTATGGCTGGAAAATACTGGCAGTTATCACTGCCGTGGTGTTGCTGTTTGTGGCTGAAAACCTGTATTTTAATGCCACGCATTGTTGGAATAATATACTGTTTAATTTTTTCTCTCGAACCACGGACAGTACCTTTGAGCTGAGCAATGTTCTGACGTATATAGCGATGGTTTTGGTCTTGTTATCCCCTTTGGGGGTTTTTTATTGGATTAAATCGTTTAAAAATTCCTCAGAAAGTTTTCCCTCCCCCCTCTTTAAACAGACACTGTTTGCTAGTTTACCTTTATTAGTTGTTTTGTTGTTGGTGAGCTTTACCAACCCCGTTGGTTTACATTGGCCTCTGTTATCGGTGACACTGTTGTATCTGCTGTATGTACGATTATCGGACGATCGGTTACGTAAGTTGGTGCTATTTAATGGCTACAGCTCGTTGATTGTAGGGGTGATACTTTTGATAGCATTAGGCTCTATTAATCAACTGATTCCTGACTCTCAAAAACATCATGTGGCCGTTTATACTCAACCTGAAAAAGTGTGTGCGCAACTTCCCAAAGGGCGTGTATTTACGCTCGGTTACAGCTCGCAATCGGTATTGTCGTACCACTGTCAAAACGATGAAATGCATGTATTTATGAGTACTTCTAAATACGGTCGAGAAGATGATAAAAAGACTGACTTTAAGGCGATGGATGGACAAACCCTAACCCTATTTGTGCCTCATAAAAAAGAGCTTAAGAAGCTCGAGCCTTTTTTTAGAAATATCCTTGTCGAGCCCTTTGAGGTAGAAGGGGGGGTAACCTATTATTTAGTGCAAGGGCAGGGGTTTGATTACGATACCTATCGTCAAAAAATATTAACGGTGGTGAATGAACAATTTTACACAGCTCCCGATTGGTTTCCTAAGGTAACCGAGTGGTTGGGGGTTGAAGGGTGTGGCTTTAAAAGCACCTATGATTTTAAAGACAAATAAGGGTGGGAAAGAATTTTACGTTTTTTCTGAATCGTGTGCATTCATAAACTCTTGAATGGGTTTGGGTTTACTGTAGTGGTAGCCTTGATGATGATGCACACCAATGTCGTTTAATTTATCAATAATACCTTGATTCTCAACGTACTCTGCTACGGTTTCTAAGTCCATTAAATTGGCAATATTTTGCATGGATTTGACCATCTCATATTTAATGGGGTCGCAGGTAATGTCTTTGATAAAGCTGCCATCAATTTTTAAGGTATTCAGTGGCAGAGCATACAGGTATTCAAATGAGGCCATACCTGTTCCAAAATCATCCAGTGAGAATAAACAACCTTTTTTTGACAATTGTTCAATGAAGCATTTAGCCTCTTTTAAGTTGGATACAGCGGTGGTTTCGGTAATTTCAAAACAGAACTTGTAGAATGGTAGTTGAGATTGCTCAATAATTTGAATAATACGATCTGCGGCATCTGGAATGGTGAGTGTGGTACCGGATAGGTTGATGGAGATATGGTTTACTTTATTTAAAAATTCAGGTTGCTCACTCAAGTGGGTAATGACCTCTTGTACCATGTAAAAGTCCACTTCGGGCATCATATGAAATCGTTCTAACGTGGGAATAAAGGCAAAAGGGGCGATGATATCACTTCCTTCTTGCAGTCGAATTAAGGACTCATAAGAGGGTTTGCTGCGCGGTTCTATTTGGCTTTGAATGATGGGTTGTAAATAGACCAGTAGTTGGCGGTTGCTGATGGCATTGCGAATGCGTTGTACCCAGTTGATGATCTCTTTTTCCGATTTTAGCTCTGGGCTGTGTAACCAAAAGATAGAGATGGTGTTACCGCCTTTATGTTTGGCGTGATAACAGGCGGTATCCGCTGCGGAAAATAGTGTGTGGATATTTTCACTGGTGGTATTGAATAAGATCGCTCCAATGCTCACACCCACCGAGAGTTCTTGACCTTGGTAGTCCAATCTAAAATCTTGAACAATGGTCTGTAGCTGTTTGAGAATGTCTGAAAGATAGGCTTCATCGGTATCGCAAACAATGAGTACAAATTCATCCCCCCCTATGCGGGCAATGTCTGCATTGGGAATGGTTTTTGTGAACTGTTCAATTCTCTCTGCTAATTTTATTAAGAGTTGATCGCCAACGGGGTGTCCAAAGGTATCATTGATAATTTTAAATTTATCTAAATCAAAATAGCAGAGTGCTTTGGTTGTTTTTATTTGATTGCTTGCTAGGAGTTTTTTTAAAAATTCCGTAATGTAGAGTCGGTTGTGCAGTCCTGTTAGGGTGTCGTGATTGGCTTGAAATTGCAGCAGTTGCTCTTGAGAGGATTGTTTTTTAAGCAGTTGTTCGGTATTTTCAACCAATTGATTAAAATTTTGATAGGCCTTTCCAATTTCATCGGAGTGTTTTTCTGGTAGCCGAATGCTATAGTCTTGCTGAGTTGTGGTGTGTTGCAAGGCGGTATTTAGTTGAGATATTCGTTTGCTAAAAAAACGATCTAAATAGAAGGCAAATAGTAGAGAAAGAATCATTCCAATGGTAAAAACTTGGATTAGAAAGAGAGTTAAACTCTCTTCCGCTTCGTAATAACGGTCTTTAGTAAAAAAAAGTTCTACGTGTCCAAATGTTTCGCCTGAAAAGGATAGGGGCAGTCGTTTTTTAATTAAGTCGCTGTCCTCTTTATGTATTGAGTGCTGAATATTTAGAATTTCTTTTCCAGAATCATTGTAGATTTTGGTTTGTGATAGGGTTTCTAAATTTTTTAGTTTGGATGAAATGTCATTGGTTGAGTCGGGGGTGTTGAGCATAATCAGTTTAATGGCATCTTGGGCAATTAAACTGCTGATGGCCTCGGCTTGTAAGTCGATGTTACTGGAGATGATTTCTTGTTGTTTTTCACTAAGCAAGTAAGCCAGAGCCCCATTGGTAAGGAGGACAATGGAGATTAGCAGTAGGTTTATCTTAGCTCGTAAAATCATGGAATGGGGCTTGCCGAGTGATTTGAAAGGGTGGTAATAGGAAGTGTTTTGTCGACACTCCATTCAACCCAAGAGCCATCGTAAATGGCTACATTTTTATTCATG
Organism: Thiomicrorhabdus sp.; assembly: GCA_015487015.1. Lineage (GTDB taxonomy): Bacteria > Pseudomonadota > Gammaproteobacteria > Thiomicrospirales > Thiomicrospiraceae > Thiomicrorhabdus. The sequence goes on along the minus strand of WFQP01000140.1, from coordinate 34,463 downwards.
AGACGAAATGAGAAATAGAGCGCTGAGGCTTCTGAGCCTGCATTGCAATATAAAATAATGTGCTGTTTTTTAGGCAGCTTCTCTATGAGTTTTTGAAACTGTTCTGTTTTGATAAAGGTGAAAAACTGAACTTGGTTCTCTTCATTATTGAAGGTGCTAAATAGGGTTGTAAAGTCTAGGTTAATGGCGCCTGGAATGTGACCCGTGCGTGCGGTACGAGAGGAGCGGCCTTCAAACTCCTCTTTAGGGCGCGCATCAATCAGTAAGGTATTTTCAGACTGAGTGGCCACTAAGGTCTCAAATTTGGAGGCAAATCGTTTGGGGTTTAAGCGAATGGTGTATTGGGATTCTGGAAGTATATTTATTTTTTGTTCTGTTGGAAGGTCTTGCCACTGCCAAGCGGGGAAGCCGCCATCTAAAATACTATTATAAGGGTGTCCATAAAACTCAAAGATCCATAAGGCTCGCGTTGCAGAAAGGGGGTCATTGCCTGCGTAAAAGACTAAATGATCGTCTTGTTGTAATCCTAATGATTCGATACGTTTTTGGAATTCGAGAGGACTGATAATTCGTTTTTTAACATTACCGATGGTTTGTTGCAGTTGATTGATGGGTAGGTTTATTGCATTTTGGATATGGCTTCTTAAGTACTCTTCGGCCGAGCGGGTGTCGATAATAATGATATTTTTTGTGGGTTGTATTAAGGCTTGATGCAATTTATCTGGTTGATACAGAAGTGGGGTGGCTGACTGCGCATTAAGGGAAAGCAGGAAGAGAGGTAATAACAGAGCCATTAAAAGGTATCTATGATTTTGCTTTAGCGTTCTCATTGGATTCGCGAAAGTTATGATAAGTTCTTTTATTAAGTTTTGGTTTATCACGGTCTATACCGCCTATTTAAGATAGAGAGCGCACACTGTTTTAAGTATATAGCATAAATTGATTGGCCTCCTTTAGTAAATACGTATTTATTTTAGTCCTTTGTATGATCGATGCTTTTCATTTGAATGAAGCCTTTTTAAATATACCCCTCTACCTTACGTTATATCAGGGGCGTTTTATAGGGTTTATTGACTAAATCTTGCACGAGTTTAGGCAGTAAATAACCGGGCAAACGCGTTCTGAGTTGGTTGTGTAGCAATTTTGCAGTATGGGTGTCCACCTCAAAGTGTGTGGCGCCTTGCACACGGTCTAGTTGGTTGAGATAGTAGGGCAGTACACCTTGGTCAAACAGCTTGTGACTGAGTGCCTCTAAAATTTTGACTTGGTCATTAATGTTTTTAAGCAATACGCTTTGGTTTAAAAGGTGAAACCCCACACTTTTATAAAGAGAGAACAGTTGTTCAGTTTGATGGCTGAGTTCATTGGCGTGGTTGCAGTGAATCACTAATACCTTGTTTAATCGAGTCTGTTTTGCCCATGCGATAAGTGCTTGAGTGGGGGCTTTGCTGGGAGAAACAACGGGCGTTCTAGAGTGAATTCTAAGGGTTTTAATATGAGGGATGGCTTCAATCTCTTTGATTAATTGAACGAGGCTTTTTTCCGACAAGCTCATGGGATCGCCACCGCTTAAAATGACTTCGTGAATACTGTGGTCTTGTGCAATGTAGTCAAGTGCCTTTTGCCAGTGACGAGTATTGGCGTGTTCGGAGTAGGGAAAGTGACGACGAAAACAGTAACGGCAATGCACATCACATTTTGGGCTGGCAATGAGCAGTACTCGACCTTGGTATTTATGAATTAGACTCGGTGTGGGGTTAAAGGTTAAATCATTGACGGGGTCTTGGTTAAATCCTTCTGCGGTTTGGTGCTCAATTTGTAACGGTAAAATTTGTTGTAATAGAGGATCATTGGGTTGGTTGGGCTGTATTTGTGCTAAAAACTCAGCGGGGACTTTAAGTGGAAAAGGGCTATTTGGGTCGATATTGAGTGCTTGAACGGCTGTCTCACTTAATTGGAGAGTGTGGCACAGCTTTTGGAGCGTGGTTTGAGGGGTATCGGTCATAGTTGGGGGGATATTTTTGTATTTTGAGTGGTCTGTTTTGAGATAAGAGGGTTTTACGTTAGAATACGCCCATTATTCTATGACAAGTATTCAGGTAAAGATATGGCAACTTACAGTACAAATGAATTTAAAAATGGTTTGAAGTTCTTAATGGACGGTCAACCGTGCTCGATTGTCGAGACAACGAGTGTCTCACCAGGAAAGGGACAAGCCTTTAACCGTGTACGCTACCGTAACCTGATGACGGGTCGAGTATTAGAAAAAACCTTTAAATCGGGTGAGAAAGTTGAAGCCGCAGATGTTGTGGATACAGATTTACAATATTTATATGCGGATGGTGATTTTTGGCATTTTATGGACACTGAAACGTTTGATCAATATCAAGCGATGGAAGCCGCTGTTGCAGATGTGACCAAATGGTTGATTGAGCAAGACATGTGTACGGTTACCTTATTTAATGGCCAGCCTATTTCGGTTACTCCACCGAAACAGATCACCTTGGAAATTACCGATACCGATCCGGGATTAAAAGGTGATACGGCTGGAACGGGTGGTAAGCCTGCAACTCTTTCAACTGGTGCCGTGGTACAAGTACCACTGTTTGTACAAATTGGTGAAAAGGTGATTGTAAACACTGAAAAAGGTGAATACATCTCTCGTGCTAAATAAGTGCAAGACGTTAATCGTTTGATGAAACCGACCACGTTAAAAAAACGCTCGCAGCTCTTTCAGCAGTTGCGGGCGTTTTTTTATGCGCGCTCAGTGATCGAAGTGGATACCCCTATGCTATCCATTGCCGGCGTTCCTGACCCTCATTTACAGGCGTTAACCACACAGGTTGAGGTCTTGGGTCAGCGTGACTCTCTGCGCTATTACTTACATACCTCGCCTGAATACCCGATGAAGCGTCTGTTGTGTCAAGGCAGTGGTGATATTTTTTATTTAGGCAAGGTCTTTCGGCAGGATATGATCAGCCCTCGTCATCAAGTAGAGTTTGTGATGCTTGAGTGGTATCGCTTAGGGTTCTCTATGTTTGAACTGATGGCGGAGGTGGCACTGTTAATTCAACAGGCATTCAGCGCGGGTACGAATACCGATAAAAAATTACACGTTGAGCAGTTAAGTTATCAGCAAGTATTTGAAAAGTACGCGGGCATTGAGGATATCTTAAGTGCCACGGCTGAGCAGTGCCGTGCTTGCTTGGCTCGGCACAATATTGCTGAGGTTGTGGGAGTCGATATGGAGGATAAAGCGCTGTGGGAGCAACTGGTGCTCACCGAAGTGATTGAACCCAAACTGGGCACTGTTGGGGGGGAATTAAGCATTACGTTTGTCTGCCATTATCCCGCCAGTCAAGCTGCCTTGGCCAAAATATCATCCGATAATCCAGACGTTGCGGAGCGATTTGAAGTGTTTGTGAATGGGATGGAGTTGGCAAATGGCTATCATGAGCTGGAGGAAGCCGAACACTATCGTGCTCGTTTTGATGCCTCTTTACAGGAGCGTAAGGAATTAGGCTATCCTTCCGTTCCTATTGATGAAAATTTATTATCTACGTTAGCGCAACAGCCGCTTCCCAATTGCAGTGGCGTGGCATTGGGTGTGGACCGCCTGTTTGCGTTACAACAAGGGTTTGACAATATTCGTCAAGGGATTGCATTTGGTTTACAGGAATCATAAGACTTGACAAGGGGTGTATACTGATTGAATGCGTTTTATTTTGCGTTTCTAAATAACTAGGAGTTTATTTTCATGTCTGATATTCCCGTCACCAAGCGTTCGGTTATCGTATTATTTTCTGATTCAAAGTGCCCTAAATCTCACCGTGTACGTTTAGTGGCGAAAGAGAAGGATATCCCAATGGAAGTGGTTGAGGTGGATGTTGATAATCTACCTGAAGACTTATTGGAATTGAACCCGTATGGCACTTTACCGACTCTTGTTGATAGAGAGTTGGTGTTGAATGACCCTCAAGTGATGATTGAGTATTTGGATGAGCGTTTTCCGCACCCACCTCTAATGTCCGTTGACCCAATTTCAAAAGCGCGTGCACGCCAAATGCTACGCCAAATCGAGACGGAGTGGTATCCTCTGATTGAAACCATTGCTAAAAGTGATGATGAGAAGGCTGTCAAAATAGCTCGTCGAGATCTTCAAGAGCGATTGATTCAATTGATTCCTGCTTTTGAACATAAAGACTTTTTTATGAGCAATGATTACTCATTGGTGGATGTAAGCATGTCTGTTTTATTATGGCGCTTACCTTCGCTAGGTATTGAGTTACCAAAATCGGCTAAGCCTATTGCCGATTATGAGAAGAAAGTCTTGAATCGTGAAATGTTTATGGAAAGTTTATCGGACGATGAAATTGATATGAGAGATTTAGTTTAAGGTTTTATTATGATTTCAAACAAACCCTATATTATTCGTGCCATGTATGAGTGGATTGTTGACAATGGATGGACACCGCATTTACAAGTGGATGCCAATTACCCTGGGGTCAATGTGCCGCAGGAGTTTGTGCAAGAGGGCGTTATTGTGTTAAACATGGCACCCTCAGCGATTGTAAATTTATCGATGGATAATTCATGGTTTACGTTTAAAGCACGTTTTAACGGTGTTGAAACCACGCTTGGCTTTGCACCTGAAGCGGTATTGGCGATTTTTGCTCGTGAAAACGGTCAAGGCATGCCATTTCCTCCAGAACCGTATCCAGAAGAACTTTTGGGCGGTAAAGAGGAAGTTCTGAAAGAGGAACCCACGCTTTCTGCGGTGGCAGACAGCGGTTCTGTTCAGAAAAAAGAGGTGGTGGCTTCTAAAGACGCTGAGACCACAAAAAAGAAGGGAAGCAAGAAAAAGAGACCCACATTAACAGTGGTTAAATAATTTCTTCCCCCCCCCTTCATTTTTGTTTAATCTTTAGGATTGTCCTTTAAACGGTTGAATGATTGAAATATCACCAAAAGCCTGCTCTATTGCAGGCTTTTCTGTTTTTAAAAACAGTAATTTTAAGTTAGGGCCAGCATCCATGGTGAAGTAGACGGCAACACCTTGTTGCCTAAGTTGCCATACGGTATGCATGGCGGCTACGGATTCGGGTTGCCAGTACACAATGGGTGGCCAAGTGGCCATCATGGTTGCATGCATGCTGAGTGCGTTGTGCTCGGCTGTCTGCCCAAGTTGTTCAAAATCTTGCTGCTCAATGGCGTTGAGTATGCTCTGCATGTCCTTTTTGGCTTGTTGTGGCCACGCTTGATAGAGGTCACAGGTTTTGACGGTGTTTTGCATTCCAGTGGTTGAGCTAACCGGTTTTTGCTGAACATTCACTTTGACCAGCCCAACACACAGTTCAGGCCACTGTGTATCAATCGGTTCGGCGTAGCTGTCGAGTCCGTCTGCTTGCTCCCCTTTATGCCACAGTGCAAACCCTGAATAGAGTGAACGGCTGGCACTGCCACTGCCAAGGCGAGCCAGTAGCGAGAGCTTTTGTGTGCTAAGTTGCCATTGAAACAGGTCATTTAAGGCCAGTACCAGCGCAGCATAGCCAGAGGCGGAGGAGGCAAGCCCTGCGGCGGTGGGGACGGTGTTGTGGGTATTGATATAAAAGGCATGATTTTTTTGTCTAAAAAGATCTAAAAAAGCACTTAAACGAACGCAAAAAGGGTTATTAGGCTTTAACGCTTGGCCATTGAGCTTAATTTGATCAATAGGGGGGGGAGAATTTTGAGTCGTGGGTTGAAGTGTGATGGTGGTTTCAGTACCGAGTCCCGGTAGACTGATGGAAACACTGCCGTTCATGGGTAGGTTTAATACAGTGTCACGTTTACCCCAGTATTTACTTAGTGCAATGTTTACTGGTGCAATGCCATAACCTTGGGCTTTAACGGGCATGAGTTTGTTCAAGGAGCCGGATTGCTGTCCAATGACTTGATTTACAAAATGCTGCGGAGCGTTAAGGGATTGGCTCATGATGAGGTCTCTTGATCTGGGTGGGTTACTATTTTAGTGGTTGCACCGTGGGGGGTGGTGTAGCGTTGCATAATGTTAAATTCATTCAGTCGATGTTGTGGTTTAATTCTTAAGGTTCCCAATCCTAATACACAATCCCCTAATCCGGAGCCTGAAATTTTAGCGGCATGAATGGTCGGTAATCGTATTAACAAGCCGGCGATTCGATTTAAAGTGGGATCACTGACCCCAAGTTGTTCCATTAATGCTTGATATTGGATGATTGCGTGATAAAACTTTAAGTTTCCTCCCCCACCTTCTTGTAGAGGGTTTTTTTGTAAGGCTTTAAAGGCAGATTGAGTTAGATCCCCCATCTGCTGATAGAGTGCATTCAGCTCCTGCGGCTTATCCTGCCAATGTTCGGCCACCAGTGCTAACACCTCTGAAGTTGGGGTTTTATACCCTGAATAAATTAACGTTAATGGCATGCTTAACGTGAGGGGGGTAATTTTAGCACTCGATTCACTGTCCGTTGCAGGTTCAAAGAAAATTCCTCCCCCAGTTAAACTGGCCGCCAGATCCGTTCCTGAACCTCGTTTTTGAATATCGATGATGATTGAGTGCCCAATTTTAAAGAGAGCGTCAATGCTTAAGTCTTGTTGGGTAATGGTTTTTAGCCCGTTAAGCATGGCGGCTAGCACTGCTGCGGAGCTTCCTAATCCAATGGTAGAGCTGAAGTCACTGCGAATGGTGAGGGTTAAGCCATGTTTAAGGTGGGGGGTAAATGCTTGCAGTGCTTTGAGTACAAATTGTAATTTAGGGTGGTTTTCAATCGAGTTTAGCTGGGTTTTAAAGGTCGCAAGTTCTGAATGGATATGAATCTCATTGTCTGTTCGTTGTTGCCAGTCAATGGTAATGAATTGATCAACGGCACATGCCATGGCAGGGAATCCATAAACGACACTATGTTCTCCTAATATCATCGTATTGGCAGGGGCTTGGCTTTGCCACTGTTTTGGAGTGATAGGGGGGGGGGAAAGTTTAGATGAATTCACAAGTGAGTCCTTGTTGTTGGAGTGTGATGGCTCGGCAATGGTAGCCGTAAGTGTGACACAGTTCGGTTGGGTTGCTGTTACTGAGGCATAAAATAACCCCAGCTTGTTTGCCTGTAATGGAGCCTGCACCACAAATTTTAGCCGCAGCATCGTATTGTGTGTGCAGTGCAGCAATAAAGGTTTGAATCTGTTCAGGCACCACGCCAATTTGAATTAAGAGCTGATGGTTTTCAAGGATGCCTTTTTGCAAGTTATGCCATTCACTGTGTTGAATGGCTGAGGCAATGGTTTGGGTGGTGGTACGAAAGGTTTGCCATAGAGCGAGATTATGCTGATGTTGCGATTTAACGGCCATCACGCATTCGCCTGTGCTGCTTTCGGGTGTGCCTGTATCGATTAACCAAGCATTAAGGGGGGGGGAAATTATTGGCTGAATCGCTTGATTGATTTGATACTGCAATAAGCCTGCGTAAATAAGTGTGGCGGGGTCAATGCCACTGGAGTGACCGTGTTGACGTGCTTCAATCTGTTGTGCGAGCTTAAGTAGCTCTTTGGGGCAAACGCTCAAAGAGTGGTATTTAATTAAAGCGCCCAGTAAACTCACTATCACAGCTGCAGAGCTGCCTAACCCTCTGCCAATTGGGGTGTCGGATTGAATTTTAAATGACCAGCTTCCTGTGTCGAATGGCTGAATGTGGTCAAAATGTGTTTCAAAGTGGTGTAACGTGCAGAGTATCAGCTCGATCGGTTGAGTTAATACGTTTTGAATGGGAAATTGGTGGTGTACAAATGATTGATAGCGCGCTTCTATTTTTTGGGCTTGTTGACGGTATTCGGCAAGAGAGAGCGTATGCTTCTGTGCAAAATCACACAGTTCAAAGTGCAGAGAGGGTGAATGATTTGGGTGGTGTTCTGTCCAGCAGTGGGTGGGCAGATCAATCGCCATACTGAGTGCTGGGCATTGATACAACACCGCGTGTTCGCCTGAAAGTATCAATTTTGCCGGCACTGAGCAGTAGGTTTTCATAGTGTTTTGGATTCGTTGTCTATTCGTTTTCAGTTCTCTGGTAACAACGCTTGTAGTTTTCAATCCCCGCTAAACGATAATCTCCACGATTGCTTTGCGCATAAACGATGTTCTCTTCTTGTGATTCGTTTGTGTGGTAAAAGGCTAAATACTGCGCATAGGTCAGAGAGGTTCTTTGAGATATTTGTGCCTGATGATCTTCTGTCATGAGCAGCGATTGATAACCGGGTTGCATCACGCCGGTAAAAAACTCGGCCACACAGCCAGAACCATAACTAAAAAAGCTGACACGTTTGTTCTCAATGTTTTCCGTTAGGTGGTCAAGTAGAGAGATAAAACTGACAAACAACGAGGCGCTGTAGCTGTTACCAATAATTCGATTGTAGCGTTGGCTAGGGAGGGTTTGTGCTTCAAATTCTGCAGGCGTTACGTTAGCACCTGTTTTTCGAATCAGTGTTTGGTGTGCTTTGTCGGCCATTTTGGTAAAGGGAATGTGGTAACAGAAGTAATCAATGTCTTCAAAAGTTTTACCTGTTTGCTCGGTAAAATGATCCCATGTTTGTTTGAGGCTATTTAAATAAACTTTGGTGGAGTACTTACCATCTACCAGTGCAGTGGTGCGGTGATTGGGACGCCAAAAATCCATAACGTCATCGGTAAAGTAACCGGAGCCGACTTCAATTTCGATGATACGAGGAGATTTGGTAATCAGCATGGCTACAGCACCACATCCTTGGGTAGCTTCGGCGGAAGTGTCGATGTCGTATTTAGCAATATCAGCCGCAATGACCAACACTTTCTCTTTTGGGTTGGCGCGAATCATGGTGGTGGCCATTTGCAAGGCCGCTGCACCCGCATAGCAGGCGTGTTTAAATTCCACCACCCGACAGCGTTTAGACAGCCCTAATAAACCGTGTAGAAAAACAGCTGCAGACTTTGATTGATCGACACCTGTTTCGGTTGCAAACAGTACCGCTGTAATTTCATTGCGGTCTATTTGCTCTAAAATAGGTGCAGCCGCTTTGGCTGCCAACGTTACGACATCTTCATCTGGCGGAGCGATGGACATTTTTTCTTGTCCAATACCAATATAGAACTTGTCTACATCAAGTTTTTTTTCGGCCGCAAAGGTGTCTAACCCTAAGTAATGGTCTGCCGTTGCAAAATGGAGTAAATCAATACCTACTTTCATAGTTAGAGCGGATTCTTTTCTGTATGTTATCTAAAGGCTTTATTTCATCTTTGTGTAAAGTTACATATTGGGTATAAATAAAGCGTTATTTAAATGTAGGTCATCCATGTTTTGGATACCGAGTAAAAATTGTGCAGTGGTAAATTCTTGTTTAAATTGCTCAATGCAGTCCACAACCTGCTCGGTTGAACTTAATGCGGGTTTTAGCAAAGGCGCCGCGACCCCACATAAACGACCGCCCATTATAACAGCTTTTATCATATCTATGCCGTTTCGTATGCCACCACTGGCAATAAAAAAGGCATTTTTTTGGTAGGGTTGGCTCAGTTTCAGGGCTTCAAGGGTGGTTAAGCCCCAGTCTTGAAAGGTAAATCCTAATGGGTTATCGGCTCGATGGGCTTCAATTCGGCTCCAAGACGTACCGCCTCGACCCGCGAGATCAAAGTGCTGAATCCCTGCTTGTAAACCAAGCTCAATATCTTGAGGGGCGAGCCCAGCGCCCACCTCTTTGAGAATAATGGGAACGTCTATCTGTTGAGAGAGTTGATGAATTTTGTCCGCTAAGCCTAAAAAATTGGTATCTCCTTCGGGCTGAATAATCTCTTGCAGCGGGTTGAGGTGAAGATAGAGTGCATCGGCTTCTAAGGTTTCAATGGCTCGTTTTGCCTCATCCACACCAAAACCGTAATTGAGCTGCACAGCGCCTAAGTTGGCAATTAATGGCACGGTTGGGGCGTACTGACGTAAAGCAAAGGTTTGTTTTGCCGCAGAGTCGAGCATCATCGCTCTTTGGGAACCAACGGCCATGGGAACTTGACAGGCTTCGGCGGCTTCGGCCAAGTGACGATTAATTTGGCCTAAATTTTGAGCCGCTCCCCCGGTCATGGACGCAATTAAAAAGGGAAAGGCGATGGGTTTGTTTAAGAATTGGGTGGCGGTATGAATCTGCTTAATGTCGCACTCAGGCAGGCCTCGGTGCATTAACCGTAGAGCTGAAAACTCACTTTGATTGCGCTCTATTTGAGCGTCTTGCAACATGGCATCAATGTGATCTTGTTTGCGTTGGGTAATTTGTTGTGAGGCTCGAGAGGGTGTAGGCATTTTATGGCTCATTGAATATTTCTTAACGGCGTTCAAGCTTAAGATGGGTTTCCATGAGTTCACCCGGGTTGGTTTGTGCTGCCAGCAGTGACAGCTCGCCACAAAAGGCCGTTGCGCCTGCAATGCAAGCGAGGCGGCGAGCATTGGTGCCGGGGCTTACATCCGTTTGAGTACACCCCAGTTGTTCTAAGTTACGGAGCACAAAATCAAGCCCTTTTCCATTGCCGACGGTGCCGACAATTAAGTTGGGCAGAGTGGTTGAAAAATAGAGGTCGCCCTCTTTGGTGACTTCAACGTGATTAATGGACTGAGAGCCTTCTACAATATTGGCAGCATCTTGACCTGTAGCGAGGTAAAACCCTAAAAGCATATTGGCCACATGTGCATTGGCGGTTCGTAACCCGCCTGATACGATGCTGCCGATAAGATTTTTTTTGATGTGTAAGTCCACCAGCGCTTCAGGCGTTGTTTTTAAGAAGCGTTGGCAGAGCTTTCTAGGAATGGTGGTTTCACAGACCACGTATTTTCCGCGCCCTAAAATACCGTTGACAGCCGAAACTTTTTTATCGGTGCAATAATTAGCCGAAATAGAGACGTACTGTAGATCTGGGTAGGTGGTTAATAGCCATGGAATTAACTGGTCGGCTGCATTCGTGGCCATGTTATGACCGGAGGCATCGCCAGTATTAAATTCTAATCGAAGGTAAATTAGATTGCCAACCACCTGGTAGTGGGTATCGATCAATTTGGCAAAACGGCTGGTTTTTGCTACAACGGTTTGTAGGTCGGCATGCCTTGATTGAATGTCTTTTAAGTGTTGTCGTGCAATGCTGGCATTGGGTGCTTCAAGTAAGACAGAGCGTGTCATGCGCTCATCCATCACGGTCACACGAATGCCACCTGCGTGTGCGGAAACGCGTGCACCACGGGCTACCGATGGCCATAGAGGGGATTCATAGGTGGCCATGGGCACCATTAAATCATCGACTTCTACATCGCCAATCAGTTTGAAGGGGCCTACGGATTGCATAGGGATGGACGCGTACTGAATAAGGGGAAGGTTGTCTTTTTTCATGACGGGTATTATACCCAAATCCACACAGAGAAAATACGCTTATAGCACAAAGCCTTGACGTACCTAGCAAATTCAATTGATTGTACTCTTATTCGTGTTTCTGTGTCTGGATTGTAAGGGGTGCGCATTTATTTAAACAGGGTTAAGGCTTGAATATCTTTTTTTAGCCCTTAATATATGTTTGGGATTTATTTTGTATTTAAAAAAGGACACTCTTATGACCGTAGCAACCGCACGCCATATTTTGGTAGACAGTGAAGAAAAATGTAACGAATTAAAAGATCAAATTAACAGTGGAACAGATTTTGCCGATGTGGCAAAAGAGCACTCAAGCTGTCCGTCAGGAAAGTCTGGTGGCGATTTAGGTGAGTTTGGTCCAGGAATGATGGTACCTGAATTTGATAAAGTCGTTTTTAGCGCAGAGATTGGATCGGTTGAAGGGCCTGTGAAAACTCAATTTGGTTATCACTTGTTAGAAGTGACCAGTCGAACAGATTAGTTTTTGTAATGGCTCTGATGGAGCCTAAAAAAGATTCGTTTTATGTTAAAAAACCGTTGGTTTCAATTTGAGACCCGCGGTTTTTTTTTAATATTCTTAGAGAGTCTTTTGTACGAAAGGATGGACGGATAAAAAAGGCTAAAATACGCCTGATTTTTGTTGAAAATCTTGTGAATAGCTAGCTATTCCCTGCGTTTTTCGCCTCAATTAGTCAAATTTTATCTCTTTTTTCCTTCGTTCCCCTTTCATACAAAGGGCTCTTAAATAAAACCTTTTTTTCGAGCCAAAAAACCAATGGCATAAAAAGTCACTAAAATAATTAAGGGTAACCAAATTACGTCTACTTGGTGCAGAAGCCCAGTGATTAATGGGGTTAAAAAACTGGTTAAAAAGGCAAAGCCAAAGGCACAAAAAATGATGAAAAGGGTTAAGCGTAAAAAGGGCTGAACACCTCCAATTTGTTTTTTGATTAAGCCTAAAATATCCGAGCCATAAATGACCAGTAAGGTTGAAACCATGGCAAGTCCAATTTCATATAAGTAACCTTGTAGCCAGTCAGCAATGGGCAGGATAAAATCGATTAACGGTGTAAAGTCCATCTATTTTTGTTCTCTGTCAGGGGGTTAGTAGTAAGGGGTAAATGTAAATTTTTGACCACTTAAAACGGCTTCGTACATTAAGCCCCCTTTTGCCAAGGTAAATACGGCCATACCTTTATAGTATTGTCCCTCTGTTTTTAGGTGTTTATTACCAGCATTAGCACTGGCCGAGGTGCCTTTGGTTGAGGCTTCTGCGGCAATTCCTGCGTTAATAACGACGGCTGAGGCTGCGGCACCAAATTCAAAGTTACCACTGGTAAATTCGTCATAAGCGCGTTGGTCTTGAAAGAAGATGATCTGGCTAAAGGCTTGCCCCCCAAACTGCCAGCCAATAGAGGCTTGTACCATGCTGACTTGCCCTTTGTATTTTCCTTGCTCATAGACTCGGCCTTCACCGTAAGCGCCACCTACTACAAACCCGACTTTACCAATAGTTGGAAAGACGGCAAATCCATAGGCATGGTCAAAAAACTGACCCGATTTGGCATTATGAAATGCGGCAATGGTAAGTTTATACTCGGCATCATTGACGTTTTGATCCATTTGAACTTCTGGCTGAATAAGGTCATCTTCTTCTGCGTGACTGATGGGGGATAGGGCGGTTAATGCAGTTAAAAGCAGTGCTGTTATCGAGGCTTTTTTGAGCATGATGTATTGTCCTTTTAAAATAGATTATGCATTTGAATTTAAAGTATTTTAATCTAAATAAGAGGGATGGGGGGATTAAGTCTTAAAAAGTTATGAGGTAGGTTTTATTTTTAGGACATATCTAATTTATCATAGAGATGCCCTCACTTGTTACTTAGGGGTGTCTTTTAAATCCCAGCGATTATGCACCCAAAGGTATTGTGCGGGGTTGTTGCGTATTTCGGTTTCGTAAAGCTGGTGCAGTCGTTCGGTATCGGCGATATCATCGCCTGAGGGAAAGTGTTCTAGGGGGGGGAGAAATTCAACTTGGTATTGAAAGTGGTTTAAACGTCGAGTAAAGGTGGGCACAATGGCACACTGCGTTAGCTTGGCAATTTTGGAGGTGGCGGGATTGCTTTTGGTGGGGTGGTTAAAAAAGGGCACCACCACATGGCCCTTGGCGCGGTAGCGTTGATCGGGTAAAAAGGTCATGCTTTCGCCCGCTTTCAGTACCTTAAGCATTTTACGTGTATTGGCATTGGAGACGGGGTCAACGTGTGTGCCATCGCTGAATTGAATGGATCGTCCTTTGGCAATAAGGTAATCCATTAAGGGATTATCATGCGGGCGATAGACGGCGTGGTAATTTGTTAAAAAAGAGACAAATAAACCCGTCACCTCTAAGGTGGTGAAGTGGGGGGCTAAAATTAAGACTCCGTTTCCTTTGGCTTGTGCGGCTTTTAAGTGTGCTTCGCCAATAAAGGTGACCAATTGACGCTCTTTCGCATGGGCGTGATTTTTTTTGTGATCGCCCCACCAGACCATCCCCATCTCCATAAAACCGATACCGAGTGATTCAAAATGCTCTTTTAGAATTTGCTGCTGTTCGCTGGCTGTTTTTTCAGGAAAGCAGAGTTGAATATTAGCTAACGCTAAACGCTTGCGTTTGGGGGCGAGCTTTCCAAGTAAGCCGCCAAGCACCTTGCCTACGCACTCTTTTTTGGAGAGGGGGGTAAAACTCAATACCCTGAGTAGGCCGACTCCAATCCAAATTCCCCAATATTTAGGGAGTAAAAAACGATAGCTAAAACAGGGGGGGGAAGATTTTTTAGTCACTGAACTCCTCTCCGCTTTGATAGAGCTTCGCGTAGTGTCCTTTTTTTTGTAAGAGCTGAGTATGCGTGCCCTGTTCAATTAAACAACCGTGGTCGAGTACCACAATGTTGTCGGCATTTTCGATGGTGCTTAAACGGTGTGCAATGATGACCACGGTACGGTTTTGCTTGAGGGTCTCCATCGCTTGTTGGATCATTTGCTCACTTTGATTGTCGAGTGCGGAGGTGGCTTCATCCATAATTAAAATGGGCGCATTTTTTAAAAAGGCACGGGCGATGGCGATGCGTTGGCGTTGACCACCCGATAAACTACCGCCGTTGTCGCCAATGACGGTACTTAGACCGTTAGGCAGTTTTTCAATAAACTCCCATGCAAAGGCGGCTTTGGCTGCGTGAATAATGTCCTCTTCAGAAATATCGGTGCGGCCGTAAGCGATGTTGGCCGCCAGTGTATCGTTAAATAGAATTACGTTTTGACTGACGTACGCAATCTGTGAGCGTAAATGAAATAGTTCCAGTTCATTGAGCGGGGTATCGTCCAGTAGTACTTCGCCCGAGGTGGGGAGGTAAAAACGACTGATTAAATTGGCAAGGGTGGTTTTACCACTGCCAGAGGCGCCCACTAAGGCGGTAGTTTTTTTGGCAGGAAGCGTTAGGTTAAAGTTTTGCAGTGCAGGTTTATCGGTATTAGGGTATTGAAAATCAACCGCTTTAAAGGTGATTTTTCCTTGAGGATTGTCCAGTTTTTTTGTCCCGTCATTGGCTTCATCCAGTTGATCGAGTAATTCAAAAATACTCTCTGCGGCGGCCATCCCTTTTTGGATCACGACGTTGATATTGGTGAGGCGGCGGATCGGTTCAAAAATCATCGCCATCGCGGTAATAAAGGCGATAAACTCCCCTGGAGTAAACGCACCTTGTGCCGACATTTCAGAGGCGACATACAGTACACCTGCGAGTGCAATCGCGGCCAGCATCTGAACAAGGGGTACATTGGCGGCTGAGACTCTCACTACGTCCATGGTATGTTTTCTAAGGGTTTCTGCGGAATCAAAAAAGCGTTTTTGCTCGTACTTTTCGGCGCCGTAAATTTTGATCTCTTTATGGCCGTTGAGTCCCTCTTCTAAACGTTGCGTGAGCTCCCCCATGCTGTGTTGCATCTCTTTACTGGATTTACGCATGAGTCGACTGGCACGATTAATGATAAAGGCGATCACCGGGCCAATAATGAGCATCAGTAAGGTCAGTTGCCAAGAGGTGTACAGTAAAAATCCGAGAAGCCCTAAAATAATTAGGGTGTCGCGAATAATCACAATCCATGCTTGGCTTAAAGAGGCACCTACTTGCGGTACATCGTACGTGATTTTAGATAGCAATCTGCCGGTGGTGTATTCATGATGGGCTTGTTGCGGAAGGTTATTAATTTTGGCAAACATTTCGGCACGAATATTTAAAATGGCTTTATGTGCCACCCACTCACTGGCAAGTTTACTGGCGTACTCAGCAAACCCTTTGACAATAAAGACGATCATAATATAGATGGGGATCATCATAATGGCATCGGGGTCTTTGCCGATTAAACTGTCATCAATTAAAGGTTTTAGCAACGCGGGCATTAACGGCTCCATTGCGGCTGCAATAACTAATGCCACCAAGGTAATCGCCACCACTTTCCAGTAGGGTTTGATGTAGGTGAGCAGTCTTTTATAGAGATATAGCGTGTGTGGATCGATCATGATGGGTGTGTTACTCTCTTCGCAAAATTTTATTGACCACGATATTGGCCCAGCCAGCACTTTGAAAACATTCATTGAGTGCGGGTTTATCGTAATGTTGAGTTACCCAGTCGATAAACGCGACATCGGGGTTCTCTTTTTGAAACGTTAAAAAGGCATCAAAAAAGTAATCGAGTTTACCCGTTTCGGCCCAACGAAAGTGGCCGTATTTCATGCTGAGTTGTTTGAGCGACTCTTCAATGGATTTATGTTCAATAAAGTGTTCATAAAAGACACTCAGTAAGCCCGCACGGTCTGCCCCTGATTTGCAATGAATTAAAATAGGGTACTCGGCGGTTTCAAGCAACGCCTTGGCTTTTAGAATGTTCTCAACATCGGGCAGGCTGCGAGAGGACATCGGAATATGACACAGTGTGATGCCCAATTGATCGCAGGCCTCTTTTTCTAATAAATACTGACCAGTTGTATCGGCTCGACGTAAGCTGATAATGGTTTTAAGGCCATGGTTTTTATGCATTTTTTTAATAAACGCAGGCGATGGGTGGTTGCTGCGGTACGCCTTGTCGGACAGCGCATAAAAGTTACGAAACAAAACGCGTAATATTTCATGGTCTTTAAACCAAGCCTCAAGATGCGCTTTAATTCGTCCCCATCGGGTATTCAGTTGAGCCATAAAGTGTCTTTTAAAGTCGTTTAAGAATGGCGCTATTTTACCCTTTTAATAGGGTGAAATGATAGAATTGCTCTTTTTGTTATTGATTTTGAGGTCGCTGTGTCAAAGGTTATTCAGTCCCATTGGTGGTCGGCACTTTTTGTGCTGTTTTTTCCACTGCTGATTATGTACGCGTATTCGGATTTTATTCGTAGCTCAGAGCTCAATGCTCGATTAGGCTGGGTGCTATTGATTGGTGGCGTGGCATACCTTTTTAGGCATACGGTTTTGCAAAAGTTGTTGCTGGGCGTGCTCTTTCTGTTTGTGCTCTCGGGCAGTTTAGATATTTTATATGCGGTCACCTTTGGTGGTGTCTTTACCAGCGCCTCGTTTGAAGCGATGGCACTGACCGATCCCAGCGAAAGCTTGGAGTTTTTACTGGCTTATGTCTCGATTGAAAATGTTTTGTTACTGCTGTTTTATTGGCTGGTCGCCTATTTTTCACTCAAACGCATCTTATTTAAAGCCCCTGAGCGCAGGCGCGAAAAAGTCTTTGCCGCGCTAGGCATACTGATGATTTTAGCCTCTATTCAGCAAATTCATCAACGGGGCCGTACTTTTGATGTCATTCCTGGGTTTACTGGGGTAGCGATTGATTACTCTTCGGGACATCAAAGTATCGATATCGATATTCAAGCGCGTCAAGCACTGTATGACAGCAAACCGTTTACGGCTGAGATGAAGGCATCTGACCCTCAAACCTATGTGATTGTATTAGGAGAGTCGGTTAACCGAAACCACTTGAGCCTTTATGGCTATACGCGAGAGACCAGCCCCCATTTAGATAAATTGCAGTCTGAGCTTGTTGTGTTTAAGGATGTGGTGTCGCCTTTTGCTCAAACCCGTCCCTCTTTAAGTGTTGCGCTGACCGAAGTCGATACTCAAAATAAAATGAGCGTACAACAAGCGATCAGCTTATTAGGGGGGGCAAAAAAAGCAGGCTTTAAGACATGGTGGATCTCGAACCAGCAACCCTTAAGACGGCCAACCTCTGCAATGGCCGCTTTGGCGGATGTGGGGCACTTTATCAGCCATGATTTTTACGGTGTAGAGGTTAATCGTTATGATGGCTATTTATTGCCCTCCGTACAAAAAGCGATTGAAGACGATGCACCGCATAAAGTAATTTTTGTACACTTAATGGGCAGTCACTTGCAGTATCGTAATCGCTACCCACCTGAGCAAGCGGTCTTTAAAGGGGCGGAAGGGGTGCAGGCCTATACGGATAATCTCTCTCGTTCTGAGTTAGCCTATATTAACAGTTATGATGATTCGGTACGCTATACCGATTCTGTTTTGGGAGAGATCTTATCTCAGCTTCAAACTCTTGATGAAGTGGCGGCATTGAGCTTCTTTGCCGATCATGGTGAAGAGGTGTTTGATAGCAAAGATTTTAAGGGGCATGGCCCAGATGGTGTGACACGGCACATGGTTGAGATTCCATTTGTATTTTGGCGCAATAACGCCTATCAAACCACTTTTGCCGAGACCGACCAACAGTTGCAAAAAAATGCCGAGCAACCGATGATGCTGGATGATTATTTCCATTTTGGACTGTGCTTTATGCAGATTAACAGTGACCTATTACAGAGCCAGCGTGCGTTATGTTCGGATCAATACGAGCCGAAACCTCGTATGATTTATGGCAAAAATTATGATAAGGAGCTGCGATGAAATCACCTCATACAGGGCTGAGTCGAGTTTGGTATGCACTGGGCTACTCGTGGAAAGGCCTTAAAGCCAGCTGGCAATATGAAGCCGCATTTCGTCAAGAGCTACTGTTGTGTATTGTATTAGTGCCCGTGGCTTTTTGGGTTGGGCAAACCGTTTTAGAAGTGGTGGCTCTACTGGCGGTATTGTTGTTGGTGTTGATTGTAGAGCTGTTAAATTCAGCCCTAGAATCCGTGGTAGACCGTATTAGCGACGATTATCATAAACTCTCGGGTCGCGCCAAAGACCAAGGCTCTGCGGCAGTCTTGTTTACGATAGGATTGGCAGCTCTGGTTTGGGTGGGTGTGATGTATCAGAATTGGGTGGGATAATCTTTTTACTTTGAAGCTCAGTCAAAACTGGATACAAAATAGGCGATGAAGAATCGATTTTCGCAACACCGAATGGTATTAAAATATTTAAAAGGAGAAAACAGATGATTGTAGTCACAGGCGGAGTGGGGTTTATTGGCAGTAATATTGTCAAAGCCCTGAATGAGCAAGGTCGTTCGGATATTATTGTGGTGGATGACTTGAGTGATGGGCGTAAATTTATGAACATTGCCGATTGTGATATTGCGGATTATTTAGACAAAGAAGACTTTCAGCAACGTATGTTTGCCGATCAAGGTTTACCACAAATAGACACCATTTACCATGAGGGCGCGTGCTCTTCGACCACTGAGTGGGATGGTAAGTTTATGATGGACAACAATTATGAGTACTCTAAAGATGTTTTAAATTATGCGTTAGAGCATGATATTCCATTTTTATATGCCTCGTCTGCATCGGTGTATGGCGATGGTCCTACCTTTATTGAAGAGCGTCAATACGAGAAGCCATTAAATGTGTATGGGTACTCTAAGTTTCAGTTTGATCAATATGTACGCCGTATTTTGCCTCATGCACAAAGTCAGATTGTGGGCTTTCGCTATTTTAATGTGTATGGGCCGCGTGAACAGCACAAAGGTGATATGTCGAGTGTGGCGTTTAAACTGCATAAGCAAATTTTAGCGGGTGAAAACGTTAAACTGTTTGGTGCTTATGATGGCTATGGCGAAGGGATGCAAACCCGTGACTTTGTCTATGTGGACGATGTGGTGTCGGTTAACTTATGGTTTGCAGAACACCCCGAAAAATCGGGTATTTTTAATTTGGGCCCAGCCAAAGCGCAACCGTTTAAAGATGTGGCGCAAGCGGTGATTGATTTTCATGGCAAGGGTGAGATTGAGTACATTCCGTTTCCCGAGCACTTAAAAGGTGCGTATCAAAGTTATACGCAAGCGGACAACACCCTATTGCGTGAAGCAGGGTATGATAAACCGTTTAAAACCGTTGAAGAGGGGGTAACCGCCTATTTAACGTGGCTGATGAAAAATGGTCAATAATTTAATGATCCATAGCGAGTAATAGAGAAAATACGTGCGAATATTGTTGATTAAAATGTCCTCGATGGGCGATGTATTTCATACCTTTCCAGCCTTATCGGATGCACAAGCGGCTCTGCCTGACTTGACGGTGGACTGGGTGGTGGAAAAAGGTTTTTCGGATATTCCCGCTTGGCACCCTGTGGTGGATAAGGTGTATCCAATCGAGTTACGGACGTGGCGAAAAACGCCTTGGTCTAAAGCAACGCGTCAAGCGATTAAAACCTTTTTTGAAGCGATTCATCAAACCCATTACGATTTAATACTGGATGCACAAGGCTTGCTTAAAAGTGCTTGGGTCTCTAAAAAAGTAGCAAAAATAAAGGGGGGGGGAAATTCTACGCCGATTGCAGGCTATGACTGGCACAGTGCACGAGAGCCTTTGGCGACGTTGTTTTACCAACATAAATATCCCGTTCCAAAAACACAACACGCTATTTTAAGATTACGGCAGTTGAGCGCACAGGCATTGGGGTACGAGTTGGTAAAAGACCAAGCGATTCATTACGGATTAGACACCTCAAGTTGGTCAACACCTGCTGTTTTGACTGAGGCTCTTGGCTCAGCAGATTACTTAGTGTTTTTACATGGGACTACATGGGAAAGCAAGTATTGGCCAGAGTCACACTGGATGGAATTGCTGGCCTTAACTCAAGCAGAAGGGTTAAAGGTGGTTCTGCCGTGGGGCAATGAAGCTGAGCGTTTAAGAGCACTCCGCATTGCAAACGCTGGACAGGCTGAAAACTCATGGGTGCCTGAAAGCCCGTTGAGCTTAAATACCGTGGCGGAACTTTTAAATGCGGCTCAAGGCGTGGTCTCTGTGGATACGGGTTTGTCGCATGTGGCGGCGGCTTTGGATGTGCCGATGGTGGTGCTGTATCGGGTGACTGATCCTAAATTAGTGGGTGCGGATGGGGCTAAGGTGGTTCGATTAGACTCGCCTTGTGCCCCTGATTATTTGAAGCAGTTTCCAGATAAAGAGACTGAAACGCGTTCTTTGCAAGGGTTGGAGGTAAAAACCGTGTGGTCAGCTTTAATGGGGATAAAGGCGCTCCCTGAGAAAGAGGGGGGTGAAAAATGAAATTACTCGCACTCTTTGCCGCCAGCCGAGATCAACGCCGATACTTTACCGCTTTGGCTGAGAACACCTCAATCAATATGAAAGTGGTTTGGTATAAAACATTGTCTTTTCCTACCTTATTGACGTGGTTTCCGATGACTAAACTGTGGGAACAAGCCACTATTTTAACCACTCGAAAACGCTACAGCCGTAAAGGAAAGGATGCCCCTGAGTGGATTTGGCCAGTCTTTACAACCATTACCTTTATACAGGCTGTTTGGTTTTATGGGGTTTACAGTCGCTGGTTAAAACAGGAACGTGCAGTTTATATTGGTATGTGGAATGGTAAAAAGTTTCGACAAGCTATTTTGGCTTTGGCGTTACCAGCTTATCAAAAGCAAGGACTGTACTTTGAAACAGGGCCTTTGCCGGGTATGTCAGCCATTGACTCGAAAGGCATTAACTTTGCCAGCTCAATCCCTAGAGAGGTCGAATTTTATTTGAACCATTCTATGGTGGGCGACGTGTCTGATACGCTTTACCCATCTAAAACCGAAAAGCCCAATACCTTACCCGAGACTTATATTTTTGTGCCATTTCAAGTTGTGGAGGACAGTAATATTTACCTGTTTTCACCATGGGTTCGAGATATGAGACAGCTGTTTTTATTGTGTAAAACCATCGGAGAAACGGTGAAAAAAGAGCAGGGTAAAACCCTGACATTTATTTTCAAAGAGCATCCTTCTTGTGATGAGCAGTATGATGATTTAAAAATACAACAAACAGCACAACTTCGCTTTGAAAATAAGATGGATACCTCTGTTTTAATTGAACATGCCAACGCAATTATTACGATTAATTCGACCGTGGGGTTGGAGGGTTTAATGGCGCGTAAAAAAGTATTGGTATTGGGTGGGGCACAATTTGGTATTGAAGGAATCAGTTATCCAGTTTCTTCTGAATCGGTTTTATTGGATTATCTCTCTCGTTTGGATAGTCTGGAAGTGAATGATCAGGCCATTGCTCATTTTATTGATTGCTTAAAGCACGATTATGCCATTGCAGGCAACGCTATGAAATCCCCTGATGCAACGCACTGGCAAGCTGCTGAACACAAATTAAAACAGTTGATGTCGTGATGATGGAAAATATCCCCAAAAATCGTGCGCTGTATATGCCTTCCACCCCTTTAAATGTCTTGGTGAGTTGTGCCGTTGCGTTGCAGCAACAAAAACAGGCTCAATATTTTTCCCCCCCTTATTGTACACAAGCGGAACTGTGGTTAATTGACCAAAAAAATATAGCCAATAACCCCTATTTTTTAGTCTTATTAGCTTGGGAAGCGTCGCCTTTTCAAGCTATTAAAGTATTTTCGGGTAATCAAACAGGGGGGGGGAAATTATCGGAGCGTCGTAAAAACTTTGCTCAGCTTAAAACGGCTTTGAATAATTTTATGCCAGAGCAAGTGTGGGTAGGGAGTGACCGACGGGTGGAGTTTCAATGTGCATTGGCGCATTTAAAAAGTATCTCACACCCCGCACAAGGGGTGTATTTGGATGATGGTTTGTACTCTTATATGGGTCGTAAGTCCTCCTTTTTAAAAGATGGGGTGAACGCGTTATTAAAAAAAATCGCTTACGGTCTTTGGTGGCGAGAGCCATCTACGGTGGGGGCATCCAGCTGGATTGAACAAGCGTGGCTGTTTGCGCCTGAACACGCGGTGCCGGCCATTAAGCAAAAAACCTGTTTTCGTTTAGAGCCAGAGTGGTTTCAAACGCCTGAAATGCTTAATTTTAGTCAGTTAGTAGCACAAGAAGTGGCATTTGATACAGAACAATTAAGCACTTTGGATGTGATACTGCTGATTCCGCATCCCGCTAATATTAAAAAGATTCCAGGTTATGCTGAACGGCTGCACACATTGATTCAGTCGCTTGTGCAACAGGGCAAGCGCATCGGTGTAAAATACCACCCTCGTTCTCAGGGAAAGGATAGTTTAGGCTTGTCTAATATTGGGGTAGAGGTGATTATACCGACCGCTTTAGCGTTTGAGTTTTGCCTGCCCAGCTTGTCTAAAGAGGCGCACATTATTGGTGATGTGGGTACGGCACTGTTTACTTCGAAGTGGCTGAGGCCCGATATTGCGGTGACGGCCATACTGGATGAGAGCGACTCTTTTCAAAAAACATTTATTGCGCTTAACCAATTATTTGAAATTTCGGTGGTTAACCAGCTTGAGGAACTATTTTAATGATGCATTTTATGCGTTTTTTTGGGCAGGTGAATCGTCCTAAGTCTGACAATGACCGTTTGGTGATGACCATTTTATGCCGAGATGAGGTGGATATTATTGAAACCAATATTCGTACTCACGCTTTATTGGGAGTGGATGCGTTTGTGGTGATGGACAATGGCTCTAAAGATGGGACGCGAGAGTGTTTAGAGCGGCTCACACAAGAGTATGATGTGCAGGTGATTGACCAGCCCTCCCATACCTATCAACAAGCCAAGTGGATGAAAGAGCTGGCAGAGTATGCGCGAGATAAAATGGGCGCACGTTGGGTGATTAGTAATGATGCCGATGAATTTTGGTTACCAGAAAATACCAAAGATCCTCAAGGGCTCAAAGCCTATTTAAAGGCATCCGATTCGGTGGTGACGGTGCATCGCAGTAATATGCTGTTAACAGAGTCGGCTTTGGAGGAAGGGTATCACTTTTCTCAAGCCTCGCATCGAGTGATGTACCCCATTTGTTATAACACACAGGTGCAAAAAACAGACGATCAAATTTCGATGTTGCTTGTGCCCATTAGCCCCAAAGTGATTGTGAATCCAACAGGACTCATTAAACTCAGTGGCGGCAACCACCGCGCCAAACATATTGGCAAAGTTTTTACCGCCCGAAAGGAGAGCGGTATTCAGGTCTACCACTACCCTATACGCTCGTTTGACCAGTTTGAAGCCAATATTAAACGTCGTGTTGAGCTGTTAAAATTGCCCAACGCCCGAATGGGCGACCACTATCGACGCTGGGTACGAATTTATCAAGAGGGTGGTTTGCATGAGGAGTTTAAACGCTTTATTTTAACCTCAGAACAACTGGCGACCTTTGAGCAATATCGAGTGGCGGTTAAAGATGAACAGCCGTCGAAGGCTATTTCAAGAGCGATAGGGCTTCATACAAAATGAGTGGGCACGATTAATGAAAATTTTAGTGGTTGCTGGTGGGGTTGTTTTAGGAGGGGTTTCTCGAGTAGTGAGCTTGCTAACGCAAGAGTGGCAAAAAGAGCATGAGGTATCCATTAGTCTTTTTAGAGATGACTCAAACCTAGCTTACCCAGTGGGTGGTACGGTGATACAGAAAGACATTCCTTTAAAGGGTTGTCAGATTTCAAGGGTCTATTTTCTTTACCGCCTCCTGAAAAAACATGAGTTTGATAAAATTATCTCCTTCTCGGAGGATGCTAACTATCCTTTGATTCTTGCCGCACGGTTGGCTAAGGTCTCTCATAAAGTAACATTGAGTATTCATAATAGTGTGGATACTTTTTCGGTTAAATCATTAAAACGAATGATTCGTTTTTATCCTTGGGCTAACACTATTTTTGCGGTTTCTAACGCAGTAAAAATAGGGCTTATTCAGCAAGGGCTACCAGTTAATAAGGTAAAAGCTGTTCTTAACCCTTTAGATATCAAGTTAATTGATCAGCTTGTTTTAGAGTCTTGTACGATTCGGTTAAAAGCCTCTCATTTTCATTTAGTGAGCTTAGGACGTTTACACCCTCATAAGGGGTTTGATCTATTAATAGACTCTTTTTTTCAGCTTTCTAAACATCATAAAAACTTACATTTATCGATTATTGGAGAGGGGGGGGAAAAACAAAATTTGCTTGAAAAAATAAACCAGTACGGTTTAAGTGAGCAGATTACATTGCTGGGACAGTTGAATAACCCTTTTTCTGTTTTAGCTCAAGCAGATATTTTTGTTTTACCTTCAAGGCTTGAAGGATGGGGACTTGCTCTAACCGAAGCCATGTACCTTGGTTTACCAGCGGTTGCATTTGACTGTGAACAGAACGGTCCTCAAGAAATTATTTGTCATGAGAAAAATGGGTTGCTTGCAAAAAGCTTTGAGCCGATCGATTTAGCGCATCAAATAGAGCGTTTAATTGAAAGCGATGTACTCAGAGAGCAATTGGGTTCCGCAGGTAAAGCCACCGTAACGAATTTTAATGTAGAGGATGTGGCCAAAGCATGGTTAAAATAATGACTTCCGAATATAGGGCATTATTGTTTAAAGTTGTATTGTTAGGGCTATTGGTCGCTTATTTAGCCGGTTCAGCTATGATGCTAAAGGGAGCGGATACCTTTTTGTATGCACTGTTTGTGGTGAGTTTTTTTAAAATCAACTCGTTTTTTGATCATTTTAAAAGCAGCTCTGTCTTTCGGTTTTTTACCGTTCTATTTGTTTTAATTTTTTCGTTAGTATTAAGTTCAACGCTGCTCTCTTTACCTTCAAATTTTTTGTTTAGTTATAAGTTTGAAGTCTTTCGTAATTTACTCCTCTTACCAGTGATTTTTAATGCCTTATTGGCCGTAAAGATCACTCAGAAAGAGCTGGTGTTAATGATTATGTTAGTCGGAAGCTATACCTTTTTTTATGCACTTGCGGTATTTTGGGAGGGGGATACAAGGAGTGTTGGGCTACTAACAGGGCCTATTCAGAGAGGAAATCTTGCGGTTATTTATGCTGTACTGGCTCTCATTGTGGTGTATTTTGCTCACTATCGCTGGCAAAAAATATTGGCATTTATTATTTTTATCAGCGGCATCGTGCTCTCCATGCAAACAGGATCGAAAGGTGGTTGGTTAGCATTGGTGATTAGTTTTTCAACCTTGTTTATTCTGTTTTCTCTTTATAATCGACGCCAGTTATTTTTTTTACTGCTTAAAGTGGCAAGCTTAGTTTTGGTGGTATTTTTTTTATGGGATTTTTTACCGGTACAGGGTCGACTGGAGTATGCCCTAAAAGGGCTTGTCGGGTACTTGAATAATGACTCAGCTATTGATGGTTCAGTGGGTGCACGTTTGGAAATTTGGAAAGTAACGTTGCTTGCTATTCAGGAGTTTGACTGGATTCGATTGATTTTTGGGCAAGGTTTTATGTCTTTTATTCATCATTTTGAACAAGCACAAAAAGAGGGCGTGACCCAATTATCTTTGCTTGCTGCTCATCCTCATAATGATTTTTTAAAGGTGGCATTTGAGTTTGGTTTATTGGGGGTGGCTTTATTTTCAGTGATTTTTATTTACCCTCTGGTATTGGTTTTAAAAAGGCTTAAAGAAAAAGAAAATTTTTATCATGCTTTAGCAGGTATATTGTTAATCGAAATGTTACTGGAATTTATGTTAACGGATTCGGCCATATTTACTAAACAGTTACTTTATACTTATTTATTTTTAATTTTTATGTTATTAATTTCATTCAATCATGCGAGTATAAAGCAAGATGTTTGTGATAATAAACAAAACGTAAAGCCTTAATGTAGAAGGATTGTAGAGTGAAGATATTAGTAACGGGTTCAGCAGGCTTTATTGGCTTTTTTACCACACAAGCATTGTTAAAAGCGGGGCACAGTGTAATTGGTATTGATAACCTTAATGACTATTATGATGTGAACTTAAAGCAAGACCGCTTGGATTTTTTGAAGCAGTTTTGTGCGGAGCATGATTGTTTAGACTCTTATCAGTTTATTCAGATGGATATTTATGACCGTGAGGCGATGGCGGAATTGTTTGAAAATAATCCATTTGATCGGGTGATTCACTTAGCCGCACAAGCGGGAGTGCGTTATTCGATTGAGAACCCTCAAGCTTATGTGGACTCTAACTTAGTAGGCTTTGTGAATATATTAGAAGGGTGTCGTCAACAAAAGACCGCACATCTAATTTATGCCTCTTCCAGCTCGGTATATGGAATGAACCGTTCGGTTCCCTTTTCAACCGATGATCGAGTCGATTTTCCTATCTCACTCTATGCCGCGACCAAAAAATCGAATGAACTTATGGCGCATACTTACAGTCATTTATATGATATTCCCACCACGGGTCTGCGCTTCTTTACGGTATATGGTCCTTGGGGACGCCCCGATATGGCGTATTTTTCGTTTACCCAAAAGATTTTAAAGGGTGAGACTATTAATGTCTTTAATCATGGGAAAATGGAGCGAGATTTTACCTACATTGATGACATTGTAGAGGGTATTGTGCGAGTGATGGATCGTATTCCAGAGCCAGAAGCGCAAGAAATCACCAATGCACAAGCACCTTACAAAATTTATAATATTGGCAATAATCAGCCGATTACATTGGAGCGTTTTATTCAAGCCATTGAACAGGCCACGGGTAAAAAAGCCATTCGCAATCAACTCCCTATGCAACCGGGAGATGTGCCTAGAACCTATGCTGATGTGAGTGAGTTAATGGAAGATGTAAACTTTAAACCCGCGACAGAAATTGAAACGGGTATTCAGAACTTTGTGGACTGGTTTCGGCATTACCGCAGTCTTTAAATTGGCTTTACCCTTGAATTTGGATTAAACCTTGCCTCAAATACTCCCTAAAGTATTGACCGATGCCTCGGTCTTTGAACTCACTTACCATTCGGTGATTACCCCAAAATCATTAAATGCACTCACGCAAGCGGTGCGTTTGGCTTTGGTTGAACAACAGCCCATTACTCTTAGAGCAGGCGGCACCTCTTTAGGAGGTCAAGCAATTGGCGAAGGGGTGATTATTGATGTGTCTAAATACCTCAATCACATACTCGACTATCACCCAGAACAGCGAGAGATTGTAGTGGAGCCAGGGGTGATTCAGGATGACTTAAATGCGTTTGTTGCACAGGATGGCTTGCGCTTTGCGCCCGATACCTCGACCTCTAATCGTGCGATGATAGGTGGAATGATTGGCAACAACTCTTGTGGCTCTTACTCGGTTTTATATGGCACAACGCGTGAACACGTTAAATCGGTTGAGGTGATTTTATCCGATGGTTCTGAGGCGACGTTTGGCGATCTTTCAAATGATGAACTGCAACAAAAGCTAAAACTCCCTACCTTAGAAGGTGAACTGTACCGTTTTGTAGTGAATTTACTCATCGAACAAAATAAAGAACAGGGGGGGGAGAAATTTTTAAATGCCTTTCCGCATGAATCTATTAAACGCCGTAATACTGGTTATGCGCTGGATGAATTATTACGCCACCATCAACCCTTTAACCCAAAGGGTAAATCCTTTAATTTAACTCCTTTAATTTGTGGCAGTGAAGGGACGTTAGCGGTGGTGAAGCGTGCCACGTTAAATTTAGTCAAAATGCCTGCTTATCGAATATTAATTTGTGCACACTACCATTCGGTTGAAGCTGCTTTGGAGCAAGTACCGACTCTATTAAAATTTTCCCCCGCTGCGATTGAGTTGATTGATCAAATTACATTGGACAGCACCCAAGGTAACCGCCAGCAACAGGCCAACCGATTCTGGATACAAGACTCTCCTGCTGCGGTGTTAGTAATTGAGTTGTTTGATGCAACACAAGAGGCACTTAATCAACGTACTAAAGAGATCGCGCAGTTTGTATTGTTGTCCCAAACAGAATCCACAAAAACACCTATAAAAGCCTATGCTGCACCTGTGGTTTCTGGGGGGGATATGGCAAAAGTGTGGGCGATTCGTAAAGCGGGTTTGGGTTTGTTAATGGGCAAGGTCACGCGCCAAAAAGCGGTGGCCGTAGTGGAAGATGCCGCCATTCCGGTGGATCGAGTCGCCGATTACTATCGTGATGTACATGCCTTAATGGCAGAGTTAAAGCTGGGCTGTGTCTATTATGGCCATGCGTCGGTGGGTTTGATTCATGTTCGTCCCGAGTTGGGTTTGGCAACGGATGAGGGACGAGAAAAATTTCAAATTATTGCACAACGTATTTCAACCTTAGTGAAGTCGTACAGAGGGGCCTTGTCAGGCGAGCATGGCGATGGTCGTATTCGAGCGCCTTTTTTGCCCGAGCAGTTTGGTGAGGAGGTGTACGCACATTTGGTCGCCTTAAAGCACACCTTTGACCCTCATAATTTATTCAATCCAGGGGTGATTATCGGCAATCGCCCGATTACTGAAAATTTACGTGCTAACCGAGTGTTACAGACGCCGTTAAAAACAGGCTTTGATTGGCAAGCCGACATCAGTTTGTTGGATGCCGTTGAAAAGTGCAATGGTGCTGGAGCGTGTAGAAAATCTGCTGGAGCAGGGGTGATGTGCCCCTCTTATCAAGCGACACGAGACGAAGCCTTTTCCACGCGTGGTCGTAGCAATCTGTTACGAATCGCCTTGACCGAAAGCGATCCTATTAAAGCGTTGTCTCATCACGAATTGCAACAGGCGTTAGACCTGTGTTTGGGTTGCAAAGCCTGCCACACAGAGTGCCCTGCTAGTGTGGATATGGCGAAACTGAAGTCCGAGGTGCTGTATCAAACACGCGATTCGCAAGGCTGGCTTAAGTCATTCAGTGTTAAGCATTACGGTGCCATACTCGCCTTGGGCGCTAAGTGGCCAGCGTTATTTAATCGTTTACAAAATATGGAGGCGACCAAACGGTTATTGGGCATTGATATATGTCGGAAGTTACCGCTAATTCAGGGAGAGGATGTACCCAAGTGGTGGGCACAGCAATCATGTGACTTACACTCAAGCCGTCTTTTAAAAAATAGAACCGTTTGGGTGTTATGCGATCTGTTTAGCTTAAAACAAGAGCCAGATATTGCCAAAGCCACCTTACGTTGTTTTCAAAAATTAGGGGTTAAGGTCAAACTCATCTACTTAAAACACTCGCCTCGTGCGCTTATCAGTCAAGGCTTATTAAAAGAAGCCAAAGCTGTGTTATTGGACATAATGGTTCAACTAAAGGCCGTAACAGAGCCAGATTATATTGTGGGCATTGAGCCATCAGAGTTACTGGTTTGGCGAGATGAACTCGCATCTTTATTAAGCTTAGACGATACACAATACCATGATTATCCATGGTTAAAACGTCCTAAACCAGTCCTGTCGTTTGAAGAGTGTTTGTTAGAGTGGTCACAACAGGGTAAATTACCTCAATTCAAAAAAATTCCCCCCCCCTATGTCAGTAATTCATCTAGTCCTAAAATATGGCTACACGTACACTGTCATCAAAAAGCACTGGCACAGCCACTAGATACTCAAAACGCACTGCAACTCATTCCAAACATAGAAGTTGAGATGATGCCAACAGGCTGCTGCGGTATGTCGGGTGATTTTGGCTATAAACATTATGAACTATCCAAAACCATTGCCAATCAAAGTTTACTGCCTACTCTAAAAAAAGCTAACCCAGAGGATATCATTGTTGCAACGGGGACAAGTTGCCGCCACCAAATTCAGGAGTTAGGCGAGCGTAAATCGCTGCACATTGCTCAGGTGTTTGATTGGATTTTGTGAAGGGGGGGGGCTAAAGTATTTTGTGTAAAGGGTTCTTTGGTTAAAGGTCATTTTTAAGGCATTTTTTAGAACCTGTAAATTAAACAGTTACATAGGTGAATATCAGTTTTCTATCGGACAAATTATTTGTTGATTGTCCGATAGAGTGTCGTTATTTTTACAGAGCTTTAAATGTTTCTCTTCTCTCTATACCTCCCGCAGTCTTTTTTTATAAAAGCGCAATACCATCAATTTAATAATGTCATTAAAAATAAACCATACAAATGCATAGCCCCAAACAATAGCCGCCCATGTCCAGCCTATGGGTTCCATTAAATCAAAACCATAAACGGCAATGACCGTTCCTAGTAAGGCACTTGAAAAACTGGCGACAAACAACGGCCATGAAGGCCTAGGTTGTTTAAAGAACCAGTCGTTTACTCGTGTGTTAAAAATAGTGCCGTGTCCTGCGACAATGAGTTTGGCAAAAAAGAGGCTTTGTATCAGTTCAATGGGAAGTTTCAGCTCAATCATTAAGTACCAAAAAAGCAAAAAAGAGGAGAGAACTCCTGCGATACCTAGCCAAGAAGACAGCACTAAGACCTCTTTCATATCCCATCGAACAGGATTTTTTTGCACTTTGGTGTTGTCGTAGGCAATGGTTAAGATGGGGATATCATTTAAAAGTGCCAGCATAATAATCATTAAGGCGGTTAAAGGGTAGAACTCAAATACAACGATGGCCAGTGTCATAAATAAGATAATGCGAATGGTTTCTGCAATACGATACACAGTGTAGCTTTTCATGCGCTCAAAGGTAATTCGCGCTTGCTGAATGGCATCATTAATTACCCCTATGCCGGGGGCGGTTAAAATAATATCGGCGGCGGCACGTGCGGCATCACTGGCATTGGGCACAGCAATACCACAGTCGGCTTTTTTTAAGGCGGGTGCATCATTTACTCCATCTCCCGTCATGGCGACAATATGATTGGCTTTTTGTAAGGTTTCTACAATTCGGTATTTATCTTCTGGGATGACTTCGGCAAAAATATCAACGGCCTCAATCATCTGAAGGATGGAGGATTCATGTGTGTGTAGCAGAGCTTTATCGAGTTGTGAGGTATCAAACTCTTTTTCTAAGTCTTCAATGACTTTTTCAGCAAAAATATGTGCGGTTTTGATCTCTATCTCAGGATGGAGTCGCTGATAAATAACATAGGTTAAGCTTTCTAGTAGCTTTTTTAGGGAGTCATTTGTTGCGCCAGTTAAGTCTTTGGCGCGAATGGATTTATGTGGAAAATTTAAGATATGACCAATTTCTTGTGCAATGGCTAAATTGTCTCCCGTTACCATTTTGGGGTGAACACCTAAGTCTCGCATTTTTTGCAACATGTCGATTGAATCGACCCGAGGTGGATCGTACATAGGAATGAGTCCAATCAACTGCCATGTTGTACTATTTTCTACTTTTTCTAATGAAGTGGTTTCGGTAGTTTTTGCTACAGCGAGTGTTCGATAACCTTTGTGTGCAAACGACATCACTTGATGTTCGATCTGTTTTTGTTGCGATTCATCCAGTTGGCACATGTTTAAAATAATTTGTGGTGCGCCCTTGGAGACTTTAAAGAAAATCGTGTTGATTTCAATGGTGGATTCAGTCCGTTTTCGGATGGGGTCAAATGGTTTAAAGGTGTGTTGTTTAAATTGAGTAATATCGGTATCAGGGTATTTTTGAATTAAAAAATCGTAAATAGGTTGTTCAATGGGGTCATTGTTTTCAAGTTTAGAGGCTTGAATAGCGGTTAAAAACAGCTCTTTTTCTGAAAAGCCTTCTAATACAATCGCGTCAAATACGGTCATGCTATTTTGTGTTAAGGTGCCCGTTTTATCCAAACAAAAAACATCGACGCCTGCCAACTCTTCAATGGCTACAAGGCGGCTGACAATGGCTTTTTTACGTGCTAAGTTTAATGCGCCCATTGCCATGGTTACGGATAATACGGCGGGTAAGGCAACGGGAATGGCGGCAACGGTTAACACGAGAGAGAAACGAATAATTTCCATCATATTTTCATCTCGAAAATACGCGAAAATTAAAATGACGGTAATCATAACTAGCGTCAGAGCAATTAAGAAGTTACCAACCTTAACCACCATTTTTTGAAAGTGGCTTACTTCATGCAATTGAGCGCTGGCCACTAAAGAAACTACGTTATAAAAATTGGTTTTATTACCTGTATTTAAAATAACCGCCAATATTTCACCTTGTTTTACAATGGTATTGGCATAGGCTACCTCTCCTGATTTTTTTGAAACGGGCAAGGATTCACCCGTTAGAACCGATTGATCTATGGACAGAAAGCCTTCTGTTATTAACAGAACATCCGCAGGAATAATGTCCCCAATTTTAAGTTTGATGATATCACCAGGGACTAATTCTTTAAATTTTACATTGATAAATTGGCCATTGCGTCGAGTAACAATGCTATTTTCTAAGGTTTGTTTGAGTGCCTTTAAGGCATTGAGTGCTCGATGTTCTTGAAAAAAATCCAGTCCCGCATTTACAAAGAGCATGATGGTAATAATGATAAAGTCTTCCCACTTACCCACTATGGCAGACATGAGTGCAGCAGCTTCAATCATCCACGCAATAGGCCCCCAAAATCGTCGGGCAATGCGATGCCATAGGGGTTCTTCTTTTTCGACAATGGCATTTGAACCAAAGTGTTGGAGTCTTTGTTGGGCTTCTTGATCGTTTAATCCTGTTTGAACTTGAACATCAAGATCAGACAGGGTTTGCTGAATGGACTGCTCTGAATAGGCATCCGTTTTTTTAAATGAGGCGTGTTTCATATAAACTTCCTTAGTTAAGGAACATTTTTAGAATACCGTAAAAATGCTTGTTTACATATAAAAAATGATTAAAAAGTTGTTTTTAGTGAAGTCCCCCTACGTTGTACATAATAGGAAAATAGAAATTATTATGGTTTGAAGGGGGGGGGGAAGAATAATATGTTATTTTTGAAAAAAATTGGCCAGTGCTTTTTTTAATTGTTTAGGGGTTTGATCTGACTGTTTAAGGGGCTCGTGGCACCAAACGGGGTTTGGCCAAACGTCATCATTTTCGGTTCTAAAAATAATGTGGATGTGTTGGTTTGGATTTTTGTTACCCAATTTGGCTAAATTAAAGTGGGGGCCAAAGTTGGATTTTTGCAGGTGCGCAATGAGTTGATAGATTTCAACATAGAGTGCGCCAATATAGCTTGGGTCTGTAAGCGCTTGTTTGGGAATGATGAGCAACCAAGGCAGTTCAGTGGATTCGGCCATGACTGAAAATAGGGGATGATCGTATAGATAAATGGAATCAAAGGTGTCTTCAAGTAAGCTGGGTGTGTGGTTTGGTAATATAATGTCCATAAGCGTTTTTTTTTAATTATTTTTTGAATCATAGCAGGTTTTTATGAAAACAACACCCGAAGCGTTGGCGCATCCTTTAAAAAACAGTGTGGAGCAAGGAGTGGGGGGGAAACTTTTTTTAATGTCCTCTTCGCCCAGACGTAAAGAATTATTGCAGCAGCTAGAGCTCACGTTTGAAGTCATTAATGCTCCGATTGAAGAGGTGGGGTTGCCTAAGGAGTCCCCCAAATCATTTGTATTACGAATGGCGATTGAAAAGGCGTTATCGGGTTTTAATAAGGTGGCGGGTAAGGCAATTTGGGTGGTGGGCAGTGATACGGCAGTGGTGTTGAATGGTCGGGTTTTTGGTAAGCCTAAACATGAGGGGGATGCATTTAGGATGCTATCAAAACTATCGGGTACGGTGCACGAGGTATTGAGTGCTGTGGCGGTGGTGTATGACGGAGAGGTATTTTCAGACATGAGTTGTACTCAAGTGCAGTTTGGTCATTTAACTGAGCATGATATTCAAGCTTATATTGAAACAGGGGAGCCATTTGGTAAGGCGGGTGCGTACGCCATTCAGGGGTTGGGAGCTAAATTTATCTCACACATTGAGGGCAGTTATTCAGGGGTAATGGGTTTACCTTTGTATGAGCTAAATCAGTTATTGAGAGAAGCGGGTTAT
>WFQP01000139.1 GCA_015487015.1 Thiomicrorhabdus sp. | reverse complement strand
ATGGCTTACAGCTTCGTGAAAAACAAAAAGTTCGTCGTATATATGGCGTACTAGAGAAAAAATTTCGTCTTTATTACAAAGAAGCTGATCGACGTAAAGGCTCAACGGGTGTTAACTTGTTGCAAATCCTTGAAAGTCGTTTAGATAATGTTGTATATCGAATGGGGTTTGCATCAACAAGAGCAGAAGCTCGTCAGTTGGTATCTCACAAATCAATCTTAGTAAATGGCAAATCGGTTAATATACCTTCTTATGAAGTTAGTGCCGGTGATGTTGTTGCTATTAGAGAGAAATCTCGCAACCAAACACGTATTGCGACAGCACTGGATTTGCATGCTCAAGCAGGTACTGTTAGTTGGGTTGAAGTAAATAAATCTGCGTTTGAAGGAACATTTAAGAATGCTCCAGATCGCACAGATCTTTCTTCTGATATCTCAGAAAACTTAATTGTTGAGCTTTACTCTAAGTAAAATTTGATACGGAGATAACCTCTAATGCAAGAGATGTTAGAACAGTTGTTAACGCCCCGTTTAGTTGATATACAACGTAAGAATGATTTTCATAGTCGTGTTACCCTAGAGCCACTTGAACGTGGTTTTGGACATACGCTAGGGAATGCTCTTCGACGTATTTTATTATCCTCTATGCCTGGTGGGGCTATTGTACAAGCCCAAATTGAAGGAGTTTTACATGAGTATTCTTCTATAGAAGGTGTAAGAGAAGATGTTTTAGAAATTCTTTTAAACCTCAAGGAAGTTGCTGTAAAACTTAATGCGACAGACAGTGCAGAGTTGACCCTTAATAAAAAGGGTCCTGCGGTTGTGCGTGCTTCTGATATTGTATTAAACCACGATGTTGAAATCGCAAATCCAGATCTTGTTATTGCACACCTTGCTGAAGATGCAGAGTTAAATATGACTTTGAAAGTTCAGTCAGGAATGGGATATCAAGCTTCGGTAAGATCAGAGGATGACTCACAAGTTGGCATTCTTCGTTTAGATGCGAGTTTTAGCCCTGTTCATACAGTAAGCTATGAAGTTCAAAATGCACGTGTTGAGCAACGTTCAGATTTAGATAAGTTAATTATTGATGTTGTAACGGATGGTACTTTAGACCCAGAAGATGCTATTAAAAAGGCAGCAACGGTTCTTCATTATCAACTTAATGCTTTTGTTGATCTTAAGCATAAAGAAGTGGTTGCTCCAGAGGAAGAAGATAATGAGTTTGATCCTATCTTCTTACAACCTGTCGATGACTTAGAGTTGACTGTGCGTTCAGCAAACTGCTTGAAAGCAGAGCAAATTTATTATATTGGTGATTTGGTACAGAGAGCAGAGCCTCACTTGCTGAAAACTCCAAACTTAGGTAAAAAATCTTTGCAAGAAATTAAAGATGTTCTTGCTCAAAGAGGTTTGAGCTTAGGTACTAAATTAGATAACTGGCCACCAGCAAGCTTGGTGAGTAAAGAGTCAGCATAAAATAAGGAAGCTATCATGCGTCATGGTAAAACAGGTCGTAAGTTAAACCGTAACAGCTCGCACCGTAAGGCAATGTTTAAAAACATGTCTGCTTCACTTATCGATCATGAAGTAATTCGTACTACGGTTGCTAAGGCAAAGGAACTTCGCGGAGTTGCTGAGCCATTGATTACTTTAGCTAAAGTAGACAGCGTACATAATCGTCGTACTGCTTTTGCTCGATTAGGTGATAAGGCAGCGGTTGCAAAATTATTTACGGAGCTTGGTCCTCGCTACCAAGCTCGTCCAGGTGGGTATATTCGTATTTTAAAATGCGGTTTCCGTCCTGGTGATAATGCACCAATGGCTATTGTTGAGTTGGTTGACCGTCCGGTTACCGATTCGATAGAAGCGGCTGAGTAATCAGCGAATAAAAAAGCCAGCTTTTGCTGGCTTTTTTATTTTTATCTAGATGATTTTTTCTAAAATTTAATTATGATTATTGATACTCATTGTCATTTAGACTCTCTTCTTTTCTCTCCCCCTTCTTGCTTTCCTTATTTATTAAATAGAAAAAAACACTTAGAGTTCGATGCTTTTTTTATTAGCATGTCAACGTCTCCTTTAGATTGGCCAACTCAGCTAGAGCTTTCCAAGGTGTTTAAAAGTGTCCATTGTGCATTAGGGATTCATCCCTACTATGTTCAAAATAGTGATTTTAAGAGCTTAGCGTTACTTGAAAAGTTGTTTATAGGTGAGTCAGTCGTTGCTTTAGGGGAGGTTGGTTTAGATTTTACTTTGCCTTATAAAAAAAATAAAACATTGCAACTTGAACTTCTTACCGAGCAACTTATTTTAGCAAAGCGATTTGATTTACCCGTTTCACTCCATGTAAGAAAAGCGCATAACGAGATGTTGGATATATTATCGAGCATTGCTGTACGGGGTGTGATTCATGGTTTAGGTGCGAGTAAAGAGTTGGCTCGCTCTTATATTGATTTAGGACTTAAAATTGGTATTAATGGGGTTGTCATAAGAGAAAATGCACGCCGCTACCATGAATTAGTCAGGTATTTTGGTTTAAAGCATTTAGTTTTAGAGACGGATTTCCCTCATGTTAAAATAAAGAACTTAAAAGAACCTTTGTTGAGTGATATTATTTTAGTGGCTGAGAAAATAGCCTCTCTTTTAAATTGTTCGTTGGAAGAGGTTGTAGATAAAACCTCCTTGAATGCACAAAAAATATTTAATTTAAATGGAACTTTAGATGGCAAATGACTTGATTGTTAATAATCCTTTGTTTGAGCGCAGCTTACTTGTATTTGAAGAGAGTGGGCTTTTAAACTTACAGCAGTCACATGTGTTGGTTGCAGGAATTGGCGGCGTGGGAGGTTTTGTTGCTGAGGCTTTAGCAAGAGCTGGTGTGGGCTTTATTACATTGTTAGACCATGATCAAATAAGTGGTTCGAATAAGAATCGTCAATTAGTCGCTTTAGACTCTACAATTGGTTTGAAAAAAGTAGATGTTATGAAGGCTCGTATTTTAGAGATTAATCCTGATTGTAAGGTAGATGTCTCTTATCAGTTTATTCGTCCAGAAGATATGGATCATATTTTATCCCACCCTTATGACTTTGTCGTGGATGCGATTGATAGTTTGAACTGTAAGGTTGCTTTGGTGGCAACGGCTTTAAAAAAAGGTCTTCCGGTTGTTTCTAGTATGGGCGCAGGTAGACGAATTGATCCATCTAAAATTGTGTTGGCGGATATTTCTAAGACCCATGGTTGTGCGCTTGCTCGAAATATGCGTCAAAGGCTTAAAAAACAGGGAATCAAAAAAGGTTTACTAACTGTTTTTTCAACGGAAGTACCAAATGCACCAGGTCCAATGGAGGCGATAGAGGGAGCACGAGGTCGAGTGGTGAATGGTACCGCTAGTTACATGCCAGGTATTTTTGGTTTAATGCTTGCCGGAAAAGTGATTTCATTATTAGCCCAGCCTAAATAAATAGCTTGTGTAATCCCCCCAAAAAATCCAGCTGATGGGCATCAGCCTTGCAATTAATCAACATAGAGTAATAATTTAAACCAGTAAATCGGTTGATGCTTTGCTGTTTTTTAGAGTATTTACTGGGCTTGTTTCGTTATATTAATGGTAGATAGCATCTTTAATTTGACTAGTTAAGTATAGGAAAAAGCCCTGTCTGATTAATTGTTTTACTTGCATGCTTGATCTCTCCATTGGATTCTAATTTTTTAATGACTTGTTGAATCGTTTTCTGATTTTGTGGAAAAGGAGCTCCTGCTTGAAGGCTTTTATCGTATAAAATCTTTAATAAAAGGTAGTCCAGTCCTGTTAATAATTCGATTTTACTGGCATCGTTTGCAATGCTTGGATTTACCCAGTTAGAATCATTAGGCAGTCCGAGTATTTGAGTGGTTTCTTCAACAATACAGGTAATGAGCAGTCCTCTGCTAAACACATGATCAACAGGTAAGATTACTTGTGCTTTAACAATGGCATTTTCTTTGTTTTTATTAAGGCTAGCCATGCAATGGCTTCTTTGCGCTATATGTTTTACTTGGTTTCCTGCAACAGACTTTATTACTTGGCCGTAGGTCGCATCAGGGGTTAGGTGTATGGATAAATTTGCTTTGCCTTGATGGTGTGTTTTATGAGGTTGAATGGAGTGCCCTGTAATATTTTGCAAGTGATTGAGGTGGGCATCAAACAATCGTTCAACAAGAGGATTGGCCTTTATATTATGGTATACAAATTCATACCGAATTGGTTCTTTCCATTTCAAAACACGTTGTTGAGTCGAACGATATTCACTTTTAAGTGCAATTTCATTAAAAGCATTTTGAATATACTCTTTATCTTGCCACTGGTTAAGGTTTGCCTCTGTTACGGCATGGCTTGTTGAAGAAAAAAGGATTAAAGTGCTTAATATGATTGTTTTAATGGAGCGTGATGTAATCATTTTTTTAAAAAAATCCTAAAGAGATATTGATTAGCTGTTGCGGAGTGTTTGTATTTTTTCATTGCATTATGCATAAATACGCTAAAAAAAAATTGATCTTGCTCAATATCCCTAGTGTTAGTGGGAAAATATTACACTAAGTACGAATAATGACCTATTTTTTAGGGGAGTAGTTTTTTAAGGTAGTGCCCTGTATGCGACTTTGTATTACTGGCAATTTCCTCAGGTGAGCCTGTTGCAATAATTTCTCCCCCTAAAGAACCTCCTTCAGGCCCTAAATCAACCACCCAGTCAGCCGTTTTGATGACATCAAGATTGTGCTCAATGATCACGATGGTATTACCTTGGTCTCGTAAATAACCGATCACTTTAAGAAGTAGTTCGATGTCATGAAAGTGCAATCCTGTTGTCGGTTCATCAAGAATATAGAGGGTATTGCCGGTATCTCGTTTTGAAAGCTCTTTTGCCAGTTTAACCCTTTGTGCTTCTCCACCAGAAAGAGTGGTGGCACTCTGTCCTAGTTTTATGTATCCGAGCCCTACGTCTATAAGCATTTGCAGTTTACGAGAAATGACCGGAATAACATCAAAAAAAGCACGTGCATCTTCAATAGTCATATCCAAAATTTGATGAATGTTTTTGCCTTTATATTGAATTTGTAACGTTTCACGATTGTAGCGTGCGCCTTGGCAGGCATCACAAGCGACATAGACATCGGGTAAGAAGTGCATTTCTACTTTTAAAACACCGTCTCCTTGGCATGCTTCACAGCGTCCTCCTTTAACATTAAAGCTGAATCTCCCTGGAGTATAACCACGAGCACGAGATTCAGGCGTGGCTGATAGTAACTCTCTAATGGGTGTAAACAAGCCTGTATAGGTTGCAGGGTTCGAGCGTGGCGTTCTTCCAATCGCGCTTTGGTCTATATTGACGGATTTATCAAAATGTTCCATGCCCTCTACTGAAGAGTGTTCAGCAGGTGTGTGCATGGCCTTGTTGAGCTGATTCGCCGCAATTTTAGAGAGTGTTCCATTAATTAATGTTGATTTTCCAGATCCAGATACTCCCGTAATACAGGAGAGTAATCCTGCGGGTATTTTGAGTGTTACATTCTTAAGGTTGTTACCACGAGCCCCTTTAATCGTCAGCCATTTATCTTTTTGTGGGGTTAATCGTTTTGTTGGCACGGCAATTTTTCGTTTGCCACTTAAGTATTGTCCCGTTAAAGAATTGGGGTCTGCGGCGACAAATTCAGGCGTTCCTTGAGACATAATTCGTCCGCCATGTATGCCCGCACCAGGACCAATATCCAATACATGATCGGCAGCACGAATGGCATCTTCATCGTGTTCAACCACAATCACCGTATTGCCTAAGTCGCGTAGGTGAATTAATGTGGATAATAGTCGGTCGTTATCACGTTGATGAAGGCCTATTGAGGGTTCATCCAGTACATACATGACCCCTACTAATCCCGCGCCAATTTGACTGGCTAGACGAATACGTTGTGCTTCTCCGCCCGATAGCGTATCGGCACTTCGGTTTAAGGAGAGGTAGTTCAATCCAACATTAACTAAAAAGGTCAGGCGATCATGTACCTCTTTTACGATTTTACTGGCAACTTTCCCTTTTGCGCCTTCTAGAAAAAGGTGGCTAAAGATTTCATGTAACTCTCCTATGGGTAGTGCCGTTAAGGAGGGTAGAGAGCGATCATCGACAAAAACATGACGTGCTGTT
The DNA here is from genome assembly GCA_015487015.1 of Thiomicrorhabdus sp. Taxonomy (GTDB): domain Bacteria; phylum Pseudomonadota; class Gammaproteobacteria; order Thiomicrospirales; family Thiomicrospiraceae; genus Thiomicrorhabdus. The sequence goes on along the minus strand of WFQP01000139.1, from coordinate 6,291 downwards.
TCATTTAATCGAGCCCCATGGCAATTGGAGCAAGGTTGACTGATTCGGTACTTATCCAATTCATCTCGAACCGTTTTGCTTTCCGTTTCGGCAAAGCGACGCTCCATATTTGGAATAACCCCTTCAAAACGTCGAACATCACTGTATTTGCCATGAGGCAGTGGTAGCTTCTCTTTTCCAGAGCCAAATAAAATAATTTTTTGTTGTTCTGTGGTTAGGTTCTGCCATGGTGTTTCGGTGTCAAATTGATAATAGTTAGCAACCGCTTTTAAAAGATCATAATAATATTTATGGCGGCGATCCCAGCCTCGAATCACCCCACCAGCTAAACTGAGTTCTGGATGGGTAATAACTCGTTCAGGAATAAAGGTCTCTTTTAAACCCAGTCCATCACAGGTTGGACAAGCGCCATGAGGGTTGTTGAATGAAAAAATTCGAGGTTCTAATTCCGAGACACTGTAACCACATTGAGGGCATGAAAACTTTTCAGAAAAGAGCAGTTCAAAGTCATCTTGTTCATCCATTGGAAGTACTTGTGCAATCCCTTCCGCTAAACGTAAAGCCGTTTCAAAAGATTCGGCTAAACGCTGTTTTAAATCAGGACGGACTTTAAAGCGATCAACAACGACATCAATGGTGTGTTTTTTATTTTTCTCAAGTTGTATGCTGCCATCTAATTCACGTACTTGGCCATTAATACGAGCTCGAATAAACCCTTGAGCTTGAAGCTCTTCTAATAGATGAACATGCTCTCCTTTTTTACTACGAACAATGGGAGCAATTAATAAGCACTTGGTTCCTTCTGGCAGGGTGAGTGTACGGTCAACCATTTGACTGACGGTTTGTGCTTCTAGGTCACTACCGTGCTGTGGACAGCGTGGCGTTCCTGCACGAGCAAACAATAAACGTAGATAGTCATAAATTTCGGTTACGGTTCCAACGGTAGAGCGTGGATTATGAGAAGTGGATTTTTGTTCAATCGAAATCGCAGGTGAGAGTCCTTCGATATGATCAAGATCCGGTTTTTCCATAATAGATAAAAACTGGCGGGCATAGGCTGAAAGAGACTCAACATAACGACGCTGCCCTTCAGCATAGATGGTATCAAATGCAAGGGAAGATTTTCCCGAGCCCGAAAGTCCAGTGATAACAATTAACTTATCACGAGGCAGGGTGACATCAATGTTTTTTAAGTTGTGTGTACGTGCCCCTTGGATAATAATGTTTTCTAACATGCCTTGCCCGTTAATCTAAAATTAAAGGGGGATATTATAACAACTTAGTTTAAGTTAAGTATTTAGAGGCTAGCTTATTCAAAGCTGGTTTGAGGGAGTAATAAGATGCCCGATACATTCACGGTGAGCGTGCTTTGACCTGATTTAATAGCAGGAGCCGTCATGCTTTCTGCCATGACCATTCGGCTTGTAAAGTTTATATTTTGTGTCCTAGCTTGAGAGTGGGGAGTGTTAATTCGAGTTTCGAGCAGTTGATAGTTTGATACGTCAAATGCATTAGCAATGACTTTGGCTTGTTGTTGAAAGGTTTTCAGAGCGATGAGGGTGAGTTGTTGTATGGCTTTTTGTTTCTGTTTAGCGGAGATGTTAAATTTCATGGATTGATAGGTAAGTTGTTCTTGTAGTTTGGAAAGTACGTTAAGTTGTTTTGATTGAGCATCGAGAGTGATGATCAATGACTGGCTACCGCGCCAGTTTTTAATCGTTTCCCCTTTATTATAAATAGGGTGAACTTGGTATTGAGACGTTTTGACCTCTATCTCGGGATAGGCTTTCAAAGAAGCAATGGCCGTCTGCATTTTGCGATTTATTTTCTCCATGACCACATTAGCAGAGCGAGCCTGTGCAGATGCGTTTAACGTAATGGTTAAAGTATCATTGTCCATTTTTTGAGATTCCGAAATAGAAAAATAAACTTTATTTCCGATGGCTTGATGATTGTATTCATTTGCAGGGGGGGGGAGAAAATTTTGATTGGCTAAAATAGGCGTGGTGACGCTGGCTAAGCAGAGCAATAATGTTGTCGTTAACTTCTTAATTGAGAGGGGGGAGGAAAAATATAACATTGTTAGCGCCTTTGAATATCTAAAAGATTCATTTGATTATAACGTAGCACTTTAATTAGGAGTGTTATAATTTAGCGTTTCGTTTTTTTGAACTATTTTATCTATAATGCTCGAACTTGAGTTAGATAATGCACTTGTAGGATTTATTACCATTATGTCTATTCCTGAACCTCATTCCATGAGTCCTGTAGAGCGCCGAGCGGCGTTTTCCATTGCGGGTATTTTTTCGACTCGAATGCTGGGATTGTTTATGATTTTTCCTGTATTTGCCCTGTTTGCAGAAGATGAGTTTGCGGGGGTTACAGGGATGCAAATTGGAATTGCTATGGGTATTTACGGTCTAACACAGGCTTTTTTACAAATACCTTATGGCATGTTGTCTGATAAATATGGTCGAAAACCGCTGATTATTGCCGGAATGGTCGTCTTTATGATTGGCTCCATAATTTGTGCAATGGCCGAGTCAATGGAGATGATGATTTTAGGACGAGCTATTCAAGGCATGGGGGCTGTCGCTGCAGTATTAATGGCTTCTGTCGGTGATTTAGTCACGGAACAGTTTCGATTAAGAGCGATGTCGATTGTTGGTATCACCATTGGTTTATCTTTTACTTTATCATTGATAGCTGGTCCTGTATTAGCGTCTTGGTTTGGTGTTAGGGGAATTTTTTGGGTCATTGCAGGGCTGGCCATTGCTGGGATGTTACTGGTTAAGTTTGCCATGCCAAATATTGAAAAACAGGAGTTTCAACGAGAAGCACAAGCGGATCCAAGTCAGTTTAGAGAAATTCTAAAGAACAAACAGCTGTTAAGGCTCGATTTAGGGGTGTTTGTATTACATGCCATGCTAACGGCCATGTTTATTGTCCTGCCGTTAAGCTTAAGAGATAATGCCAGTTTAGATGTATTAAACCATTGGATTATCTACCTACCCGTTATGCTGCTCTCCTTTGCTTTAATGGTGCCTTTTATTATTCAGGCAGAAAGCCGTGGGCGCATGAAGCATATGTTTGTAGGCGCGGTTGCGACCATTATGTTGGTTCAGTTAGGCTTTGCAGGTATTGAAAATACCTTTTGGTCTCTGTTTATTTTATTGCTGATCTTTTTTACGGCGTTTAATCTACTTGAAGCTTCTTTACCTTCATTGGTGGTAAAGCTATCACCAGCCGATAAAAAAGGAACCGCCAGTGGTATTTACTCAACCAGTCAGTTTTTAGGTGCTGCGGTTGGGGGTGTGTTAGGAGGTTATTTTTATCAGTATTACGGCTATAATGGGGTTTTTATTTTTACCGCAGTAATTGGTGCAATTTGGTTGATTGCTGCCATGACGATGGAAAATCCGTTGCCATTAAGTATCGCATCGGTTCCATTGGGGAAAATAGACCCAAGCAATGTTAAAGACATTGAGCAAAAATTACTCTCTTATGAGGGGGTGTACGAAGCCGTTGTGTTAGTTGATGAACAGCGAGCCTATTTTAAAGTGGACCGAAAAATAGTGAATGAAGCGGCTTTAATTGACTACATTGAACAGAGCCGATAGTCTTACCGAATTTAAAAAAAGTAACGGCTCAGATAGTCAAGCTGAGTCGTTATAAAAAAGAGAGAAATATTATATGCGTGGTATTAATAAAGTTATCTTAGTGGGCACTTTGGGTGCCGATCCAGAAGTTAAGTATGCGGCCAATGGTAATGCCATTGTCAATTTGAGTGTGGCAACCAGTGAAGAGTGGAATGATAAAAACACGGGACAAAAACAACAAAAAACAGAGTGGCATCGCGTTTCTATTTTTGGAAAACTAGCAGAGATTGCAGGGCAGTACCTAAGAAAAGGCTCTCAAGTCTACCTCGAAGGAAAGTTACAAACCCGTAAATGGCAAGACCAAAATGGTCAAGATCGCTATACTACGGAAGTTGTATTGAGTGGTTTTGATGGTACGATGCAAATGTTGGGAGGAGGCAATCGAGCGAGTGGTGGAGACACTTCTTTTGATCAAGGAGGGGGGAATCAAACACCACAACAAAATCAATTTCAACCACGTAACCAAGCCGCATCTATGCAGCAAGGTTCCGCGCCAGTGAATCCTATGGGGCAAAATATGGGGGGGCAAGGCCAATCACCTTCACCCCAAAAAGCACCCGCGTATGCACCGAATGATTTTGACGATGATGATGTACCGTTTTAGGTTGCACCTGATGTTATAGTGTAAAGTTATATTCTTAATACACCTAAAAGCCCCTTAATTGGGTTTTTTTGATGTCTATAATTCTTCTGAACGGAGTTGTAATAGCAAGTTTTGAAATATAGGATTGTTTTTTAAAAGGGAGCGACCAGCATGGATTAATTGGGTTATTTCTGATTCGCTCAGAGATAAACTGGTTGGGATTAAATTAAATGCCATGCGCTGTTCGGAGGTGCTGAATTGGTTGAAGTTGAGCTTAATAAAAAATGGAGTAACTTGATGTTGTGGTGTCGACAGCTCGCTACTCCATTTTGTTAGGGCCTTTGAAAATAGGTTGAGTGTACTGGCATTGTAGCGGTGAATTTGAATATCCGTCATGGCATCAATGCTCTCCTTGATGCTGGGCATTTTATTCGAGAGACGAAAGGCAGGTAAGGACTGTGTCGAGGCATCGACAGAAATTACGGCTAACCATTTAGTGGGTGCTTTGCCAATACGGTTTGAAAATTGGATCGCACCGCCAGAGAGCTCTACGGCTTCATAGATCGCACGCAGTCCTAAATTGTCGGTAATACCGCCGTCCACGAGGTGTAAGTAAGAGTATGTTGTGTTGAGATAGCTATTTAGTCCATCGGTAGCTTGCTTGAGTTCGTTATTTTTTAGAGTGTATAGACTGGCCTGTTGTAGTTTTTGTTGTGCGTTATTATTGCAGGGTTGAAAGTTTTGGATAATAACAGGGTTAAAGGCAACGGGCACAGCGGCAGAGGCCGCCACTGCACGAGCAATGGAATAATTATTAATGTCAGAGCAAATAAGGGTAAAGTACTCTTGGACAAATGAAAAACGTACGCCATTACCCAGATCAGATGCATTGATTAATATAAGTGGACGATTTGGTTGGTTAAGGTCTTTAAAAGTGGCGTTTTTAAACAGGGTGTTATTATATATTTGAATAGCAATTTCTGTTCGTCCAGTGGTTAAAAACCAACTAAATGGACAGAGAATGCCAGAAATAATCGTATCTTCAATATTTTGTTGTAGCATCGCTTTTTTAAATTTTTTAAAGGTTTTTTTACCATGTAAACCGTAGTAGGCGGCAATAAAGCTTCCGCCTGATACGGCACTGATAATATCAACTTCATCAATTAAACTGTAGTGTTGGTTTTTTTGAGAAATGGTGGTCTGTTCTAGTTCTTGTAATACTCCATAAGCAAAAGCGGCCGCTCTAGTTCCACCGCCAGAGAACGCTAGAGCCAGTGCAATATTGCCACGAGGACGAGATTTTAATTTAGCTGAAATAGAGTATTCTGTTGCTTCGACATGGTTGGATGTATTTTGTTTTTGGTTGTGCACGGTACCATAAGATGAACAACCAGATAAGGTCATTAAAAAAAGACATAGACTAAGTAAGGATATTTGGTGAAAATGCATCATTAAACCTTAATATTGAATATAGAATACAGGTATCATAGCATGAGTGTTTTAATCATTTTTAGGATGGAAGCTGTATGGATTTATTAGAACGTAGTATGCCTAATGTAGATTCTATCTTACTGGATTCTGTCCTAAATCATTCCTCATCAGCGATTGCTTTTAAAGATCTGTCGGGTCAGTTCGTACGAGTGAATCAAGCATTTGTCCATTTATTTTCTTTGAGTGAGACAGAGGTTTTGGGTAAGCTTGAGTCAGAGATTTTTCCATTAGAAATTATTGAAGAGATGGCTGAGTTAGATACGAAGGTGATGGCAGAGGCGCATTTTTGTGAGAAAGAAATTAAACTCTCTCTAAAGGGGGTAGAGCATGTTTTTATGTTGGTTAAGTTTCCTTGGCTTACCTCAGGGCGAAAAGTGCGGGGTATTGGTTGTATCCTAACGGATATTACCCAAGTAAAATGGCTAGAAAAAAAATACGGGCTTGCGCAGAAAGTGTTCGAAAATACAACGGAAGCCGTGGTATTTACGGACGCTCAAGGGTTGATTGTTGATATTAATGATGCGTATCAAGAAATTACAGGGTATCAGCGCTCAGAGT
>WFQP01000138.1 GCA_015487015.1 Thiomicrorhabdus sp. | reverse complement strand
GTATATACTTATGTAGATTATTGATAAAGCCCAAATCCTTACATAGGAACACGAATCTAGTGCAACCATTTGAAAAACCTATGATTTTAAAATACTCCGCCGAACCTATGGGTGCGACTGCATATTTAAAACCCCTAGGTTTTCCAAATTCTTGCACTATTTTTCACGTTCCTATGTAAAGATTTGGGCAAAGTATTAACGTTTGGAAAAAATAAAATTATGCAACATCCTTTATATCAACAAGCAACCTACCTTAAAAGTGTCCCCACCCTGGCATTGTGTCCTGATGATTTAACGCACGAAGTGGCCTTTGCAGGGCGTTCAAATTCAGGAAAATCCAGTGCTTTAAATGTCATTACCTCACAAAAAAGCTTGGCGCGTATTAGTAAAACGCCAGGGCGTACTCAATTAATTAACTTTTTTCCCGTGGATGAAACTCGAGCGTTAGTGGATTTACCGGGGTATGGTTTTGCTAAGGTAAATGTAAAAATTAAACGAGCATGGGAAGCTGGTCTGTCTGAATACATTGAAAAAAGCAAAGCCCTTAAAGGGTTGATTTTATTAATGGATTGTCGAATGCCACCAACCGATATTGATTTACAAATGCTGGACTGGTCAGAATCATTGGGTTTACCCATCCACATATTATTAACCAAATCCGATAAGCTCAAAAAAGGGCCTGCAAAAGCCAGTTTATTAACATTGAAAACGTTACTAAAAGCAGAATATCCTATGGCAAGCGCCCAACTGTTCTCCTCTTTAAAGCGGGATGGGCTGGAGCAAGTTTGGAATAAGTTGGACGAATGGATGGAGTACGAACGCCCCATTAAAAAAGAAAAACCAACTAAACCAACCACTAAATCCGTGAAAAAAAAGGTAAAAAAGAAAAACTTTAGAACGTTTAATTAAAGGTCTCCAAAAGAGATTTTTTTAGAGTCGTTATTACTTGGTTTTAATCAATTGGTTTAGTTGTAAGCGTTGTTGATCATCAAACAGACGACGGCTGGCTAAGGTAATGGCCATGACCGTACCTAATCCTGTTGACGTTGCGATGAGTAACATAATCATAATTTGATACTTCACCGCTTCAATCGGATCTGCACCCGCTAAAATTTGCCCCGTCATCATACCGGGAAGAGAAATAATACCTGCCGCAACAAGCATATTTATGATGGGAATCATCGCAGAGTGTAGGCTCTGTTCTTTAATGAATTGCATGGACTCTTTTGCGGTTTTTCCTAAAGCCAATTGAGCTTCAATTTTATTTTTGAGTTGAATGGCATTGCGCGTTAAAGTATCTAATCCTAGACCAATAGCGGTCATACTATTGCCGAGTAACATGCCTAATAGTGGGATTAAGTATTGGGGTTGATACCACGGTTCTGGCTGAATAATAAAGAGAAGTACCCCAACCAATAAAATCAGAGAGATAAAGGATAATGACAGCAAACCAATAAAAAGTGAGTGCATTTTTTTAAAGCGGTACTGTTGTCGTTTGGATATTTCATAGCCTGCCGCACACAACATAATAAAACTGATAAAGACAACCCAAATAGGATTATCAGCATTAAAAATCCAACTTAACCAAATACCCATAAAGAGCAGTTGTACAACCATTCTTAATGTAGCCCACCATAAATCCTTGACTTTATTGAAGCCATTGAGCCATAAAATACTTCCAAGCAATACCACCAGTGATGACAGGGCAAGCAGATCCCAGTAGCTAATGGTAATCATCATAAAAGACCTTGTTTTTCATGTTTAAACAAAATGAGACATGCTTTAGAAGCCATACGTTGTGTTTGCTCTCTATCGTGCGAAACCCAAATAATGGCACGCTCTTTTGGGACGGTTGAATGAATTTTCTCCCCCCCTATCTCTAATAGGTTTAAGCCAGAAAGATAGGCTTGTAATAGTGCTTCTACTTGAAGTGTTGCTTCGTAGTCTAAGTTAGCCGTTATTTCATCCAGTAACAGAACCGTTGGAGAGTAAGATAAGCCTCTTAAAAGGGCTAAACGCTGTTTTTCACCACTGGAACAGCTGTCAGGATGACGTTTAAGTATGGAATAGGGTAGGCCAATGTATTCTAATTGTGTTTTATGAGGGATTTTTTCAAAATGCTCCTCAATGCTATTTAGCCACCAAGCGGTTTCTGCCGCAAAATACATGACTTGTTTTCGCCAGATTTCAGGTGGCATATTGGATTGTTCTACCTGTTTCAGTTGCACAGAACCATTATGTGGAATTAAATTAGCAAGGGATTTTAAACAGAGTGATTTTCCTGTACCCGATGGCCCTGACAACATCCAGACTTGACCCGGTAAAACGGTTAAATCAATAGGAGATGACATACCGTGAGCCACGATTTTTTGGGCTTTTAATAAAGGAGTATTGGTTTTATTCATTGGGTGCTTTATTGAGAGACTGATAGGTGCGCAAACAATTTAAAAACTCAAAGCCAAACCGTTCTAATTTTACATTCCCCACCCCTGTTATTTTCAGTAACCCAGTATCATCTTGCGGACGTTGTTGTGCCATTTCCACCAAGGTGGCATCGCCAAATACTTGATAAGCAGGAATGTCCTCGCTGTCGGCAATCTCTTTTCTCAGGGTTCTAAGCTCTTCAAACAAGTCTAAATCTTTTTCTAATAGCGTGTCTTTTGAGGACTTTTTACCCGACGTGCTACGACCAGTTCTGCCCTTGGTCTCTTTTTTAGGAAACGCCAATTCCAGTTCAACCTTGCCTTTGAGTAAATCGCCCGATCGTTCGGTGAGCTTGAGTATCGAATAATTTTGAATGTCTTGAAATAGATAGCCCAAGTGAATAAGTTGTCTAAAAATACTGTTCCATTCGTGTGCAGAATACTCTTTACCAATGCCGTATGTACTGAGGTCAGTATGATTTAAACTACGGATGCGCTCATTATCCATACCACGTAATACATCAATAATGTGTTTGGCACCAAACGATTGATTGAGTCGATAGACACACGACAACGCTTTTTGAGCGGCGACCTTGCCATCGAATAGAGTAGGGGGGTTAAGACACACATCGCAATTACCACAGGGTTTGTGGCTGGGTTCACCAAAATAGTTAAGCAGAACATTACGGCGGCAGTTTTGTGCTTCGGCAAAGTTCACCATGCTGGAAAGTTTAAAGCTTTCAATGCGGCGTTGCTCCTCATCAGGCACTTGCTCCACAAAAAACTTAGCCGTCACCACATCCTGCATACTAAAAAGCAATAACGCTTCCGATGGCAAGCCATCGCGTCCTGCTCGTCCTGTTTCTTGATAATAGCCCTCTATGC
>WFQP01000137.1 GCA_015487015.1 Thiomicrorhabdus sp. | reverse complement strand
CCGCAAAAATGCCCTGCTAAAAACCTTGACCTTAACGGAATACCAACAGTATTTAGGTCAATATTGGCGCCCCCATAAACTGGAAATGGTCAATCACCAAACGGGAAAAAAATCGATTGTAAACAACTCAAATTATCAGTTTAAACCGGGATTAACCGATTCTGATTTTAATAAAAGCAAACTCAAACGATTACGATAAAACCTCCGATGAAAACCCAATATTATTCCCCCCCCCCTCTTGGTACACTTAAAACCAGCTTGATTTTAAGCACTATGTTCATTTTCTCCCCCCCCTCTTTTGCCGTGGAACTCAGTGGCAAGGGGGGGGGAGAATTTTTAAACTTCTTTCAATCGGCCAAAAACCCAGAACAACACCGCACCTACGCTTCGGTGTTTATTGAACCCGAACTCTATTACGCCATTAATGACCACCAAGAGCTCAAAGCTAAACTGTTTTACCGCTACGATGCCAACAGCACCAGCCGTACCCACGCCGATATTCGAGAGCTGATGTTCTATCAATACGCCGACGAATGGGAAATTCATGCCGGAATCGGCAAGGTTTTTTGGGGCACAACCGAATCTCGTCATCTTGTTGATGTGGTCAATCAAATCGACATGCTTGAAAACTTGGACGATGAAGCGCGCTTAGGACAAGCGATGTTGCAAGGCAAGCTCATAAAATCGTGGGGCGAGCTAGATATCATGCTGTTGCCTGGATTTCGACCCATTCAGTTTGGCAATCAAGAAGTACGTTCACAATTTTTACCCCCCCTTGCCAACCAATCCACTCGCTATCAAAGCAAAGATAAAACCAATACCCTTGATTTTGCGGCACGCTGGAATCAAAGTTTTGAATACCTTGATCTTGGCTTAAGCTACTTTAGCGGCACACAAAGAATGCCCCTGTTTCAGTTTATTACCGAACAAAATCAAATCAAACTGCTGCCTGTTTACGTCCAGAGCCAACAATTTGGACTGGATGCACAATACATTGTGAATGACCTACTGCTCAAAGCCGAAGTCATCCACCGCAACAGTCACCGACTCAACCAAAATAATCAATTTACCCCATACCAAACCAGTGCATTAGTCGCAGGATTTGAATACACACTGGTTGGTATTAACGACACCGTGTACGACCTTGGTATCATTGGAGAGTATTTATACGATGAGTGGGACAACATCACCCCTTTTCAAAAAGATTGGATGACGGGATTAAGGTGGGTGTTGAACGACGAACAAAGTACCGAAATACTGTTGGGTCATATTATTGATTTAGACGACCAGTCCCAAATATGGTCAGTCGAAGCCTCTCGCCGCTTAGGCGACAACTGGAAAGCCGAACTTACAGGTCGTTGGGTTACTAATGTTGATGACCAAAACTATTACGTTAAAACCTATCAACAAGATGATTTAGTCAACTTAAAAGTGAGTTACTATTTTTAAGCCCTAATTTCTAAGCATAAAAAAGGCTCCTTTAAGGAGCCTTTATATTCAGAAAAAATGACGAAGATTACTCTTTCACCACCTCAGCTTTTTCTAAAATCACTGGGTAGACATAGCCATAACCAAAATCTTTTTCTAACGCAATTAATCCCTTAACGACAATGACATCCCCTACGGCCGCCGTGTCAGATGTTGTAATGGTTAAGTCCGTATCGGTACTATTATCGCGAATATGAATCCAGTTAAATCCTAGGATTTGAGGTGTATATTTCGTTACTTCACCTTTTACTTTTACAGCTTTTCCTTCTAATGCCTTCTTATCTTTATAGATTTCAGCAATATCCTTACCGCCAGCAACCTTAGTAATTTCAACGGTTACTTTGCCAGAAGTAAGCTTTGTACTACCGTGTGGAGAACTATTACTGCCATGAGATAAACTCATTTTGGAAGACTTATCAGAAGATCCGCCATCTTTACTAATAAAACCATCTACAAAATAAATTCGATCAAAAGTACGCTCTAAACTTCGGCTTTGAAAGTTGGCAATCGGCATTTCCATTGAAAAACCAACTCTATCACCGATTTTAAACGTAGAAACTGGACCCGCGGCCCATACTTTTTTGCCATCTACATCAATAGCAATGTAGGTATATCCCGAAGCAGTAATAATTTCTGAAACAGGTCCATGAATACTGGAAACTTCAACTTTTTCACCCTCTGCTTGTTGCTCAGCTGGTACTCCCATAGCTGGGCTCGCGCTTACCGTGCTAACAGCACCCATGGTTAACGCAAAAAAAGAGAGGCCACTTACCATCGCCAATAAAGAAGAATTTGTTTGTTTTTTCATTGTAAATTTACCCTTAAAATTATAAAACAGAGCTATCATATCACTTTCATAAATCACTTTGTTTGGTTAAATACTCCTTTCTAAGAATAAGCAATTATACACACATAAGAATCAGGGTTAAATTTCTTCATCTAGCTTCGAATAAATAGGCAAACCCGCCGCTTTCCATTCTGGAAACCCTGCTTGTAATCGTCTCGCATTTAAGCCATTTTCTTGCAATGCCTGCACCGCTTCATGAGCAAATAAACAATAAGGACCTCTGCAATACGTCACAATTAATGTCTCTTTACTCATGGATTTCAATTGCACTAACTTTTGCTGCATGGTTTCAGGTGGTACATTGATTGCACCCATAATATGCCCTTGAAGATACTCCTCTTCTGGACGAATATCTAAAATTAAGGTATCCCCCAGCTCCATCCATTCCGACAACTCTTCATTGGCCATTGGCGCAACTCGTTCATCTTTAATAATATAGGATTCAATAAGGTGATTTACCTCCTCCACCTGAGCTTCAGCAACCTTCCTTAAATGATTAATTAACATCACAACTTCATCACTGGCAATGTAATACAACCGTTGCGTCCCTTTTTTTCGCATGACAACTAAAGCCGCTTGCTTTAAAACCTGTAAATGTTTAGAAGTATTTGCCAAACTCAACCCTGCTAACCCACTGAGCGCCTCCACACTACGCTCCGCCTGAGCTAAATAATCCAATAGCTCTAAACGTTGTGGCGATGCCATTGCTTGTGCTATTTTAGCCAACTCTCCAAATAACTGCTGTTTTACAGCCATATTCCCTCCCACTCCATTCAAATATTCATCACTTATGCGCTCTAAAATAGTAAGCTATGGAACTAAGCTTTGAAAAAATGATCGTAGCCTAAAATCAGAGGGGGATTTTACTGCCCCTCCTCTTTAAAAATACTGACTAGACCATGAAATAATTAGTAACAAATGTTATAACGATTCAGATCCCCCTTTTCAGGAGTTCGCTGAATCCTCACTAAAAAGCTCAAGGAATCTTTCTCATGTCCAGCTCATCCAGCCAAGATAATTTTAATGCACTAAAGCAACACCTACAAAAGGTCATTGTTGGGCAAGAGCCTTTGCTTGATAAAATGATGATTGCACTCTTAACGGGTGGTCATATTTTACTGGAAGGCCCTCCTGGATTAGCTAAAACCACCGCGGTTAAAACACTCGCCAACGGAGTTCATGCCAGCTTTCAGCGTATCCAATTTACCCCCGATCTTATGCCGGGTGATGTGATTGGCTCCGAAGTACTAGACATGACTTCTGGCGCACTCAACTTTGTAAAAGGACCGATTTTTAACCAAATTGTACTGGCCGATGAAATTAATCGTGCCCCTCCCAAAGTACAGTCGGCTCTCTTAGAAGCAATGGCCGAAAAACAAGTGACCGCAGGTGGACAAACTCGAAGCTTACCCGAGCTTTTTTTAGTCATTGGCACTCAAAACCCATTGGAGCAAAGTGGCACCTACCCTCTACCTGAAGCACAACTTGACCGTTTTATGCTCCACCTTGTGCTGGAATACCCGACTGAACAAGAGGAGTTAGAAATTTTACGCCGTGATCGCGCTCGTGAGTTCGGTCAAAAACAAGAAAAATCCCAGCCTTTTTTAACCCCCGAAAATGTTCTACATGCTCGTCAACAAATTGCGCAACAATATGTTTCTGAACCGGTTGAACGTTACATTGTCGCACTGATTTCAGCCACTCGAACACTTGGAGAGCTGGACAGTACCCTTGCTAATGTTTTAGAGGTGGGCGCCTCACCGCGTGCCTCCATTGCCCTGCTTCACGCAGCCAGTGCCTATGCTTGGCTACAGGGACGAGATTACGTAACCCCTGACGATATCATACTGCTACTGCCCGATGTACTGCGCCACCGCCTAATCATTAGCTTTAGCGGACGAGCACAGCAGTGGACGGCCGATAGAGTGACTGAAAAATTAATTCAACTTATCCCCGCTCCCCCTCTGGATGTATAAAGTAAAGGATTTTTTGTGTCACAGCCAGTACAAACATCCCCTTTTTTAAAACGGCTCACCCGCTGGTTAAGTGCCTGTGTGACAAAATGGGGGCATCGCAACGCAGCGCCTTCTCTTAATAAACAGAGCTACTCACCCATTTTATCGGAACAAGACATTCTTCTTTTAGCCCAAGAATACACTCAAGTTCCCCAAGAAACCCTGCTTAATAATCACACAAGCTACGCACAAATACAAGGCATACAAAGCAGTCCATTTTTGGGATCAGGCATGGAGTATGAAGAGAGCCGACCTTACGAAGCCGGTGATGAAATACGTCATTTAAATTGGCGTTTAATGGCTAAAACAGGCAAAGCTTATACCAAATATTTTCAAGAAGAGCGCCAAGCTAACAGCTTTATTTTGGTCGACCATAGAGCATCCATGCGCTTTGGCACACAAAAACGACTCAAAGCCACACAAGCCTCTCGCGTTGCAGGCTACTTTGCTTGGCTGGCACAACAAAATACCACGCCCGTTGTCGGCGCACGCTTAACCGACCAACTCACGCAAACCCCCTCACAAGAAGGTCGTGGAAGTTATGAAAAACTCATGCAACTGTTTTCACACGCTTGCCCGCCTGTTACACCCAATGAACCAAAAGAGGCCTCTTTCAATGATGTATTGCACGCTCTCTTGCCTCAAATAAAGGCAGGAGCCCACTGTATTTTCATCAGTGATTTTCAAGACATCAATGCCCAAACGAGTGAACTGCTTCTCACCTTACAACAAAAATCCCTGATTACCGCCATCCTTATTCAAGACCCAATTGAGCAAACCTTACCCAGTATTTACCCGATGCATTTACAAAACATGCATGCACAACCGGTGCTCACTCTCAACACAAAATTACAACAACAAGCGTATCAAAATTGGGCGCAACAACATAATCAATCCATACACATGCACTTACAAAATGCAGGAATTTCACCCATCGTATTCCATACCCATACAGAACTCAGCGCATTTGGCCGTACAGCTCATATAAACGTCACAACACAAGAGGCATCCCATGCCTAACAATCCTATCACCGAACCCCCTCTAATATTTATTGACATTGAACCCCCTATAGCGCCTGAACCAACGTGGCTCGATAGCAATGAATGGATACTTGCAGGAGGGCTTTTACTCTTGTGCCTTATTCTGATTATTACACTTATTAAGAAGTACTCTCCTCGTTATAAACGTATCCAACAGTATCGAAAACTGT
The DNA here is from genome assembly GCA_015487015.1 of Thiomicrorhabdus sp. Classification (GTDB taxonomy): domain Bacteria; phylum Pseudomonadota; class Gammaproteobacteria; order Thiomicrospirales; family Thiomicrospiraceae; genus Thiomicrorhabdus. The sequence continues at coordinate 7,092 of WFQP01000137.1, read as the reverse complement.
CAAAGCTCACCCCTAAAAACACACTTAATACTGAGGAAATACCGCGCCAACAGGCCTATTTGTTATACCAATACTGTTTAGAAATACAAAACTTTCTCCCCCCCCATCCAATACAGAAGCACACCAAGCTCAATCAGCTGATCGAGCAAATTAAGCCCCTCTGTTTTTCACAAGCACCCGTTTCACGTGAAACCTATTTAGCTGTGCTGACACAAACCCAACAACTTTTATCGAATTAAGGGCGTTTGAATGAACGATTGGATCAGCACACTCTTTCAACTTGAAAACATTATTTTTAACCAGCCCATGTGGCTATGGGGCATATTGTTATGGCCGCTATTTTGGGGAACTCGTACACTTTTAAATCGTTTTTTAAGTGGGTTTTTAAGTAAAACCCCCGATGATTTAGCACAAATAAATACGCAAGCCACCTTAAGGGTCAGGCACCCATTAATCGACCAAATGCATCAAGATACACATGCCCTGCCTCGAGTAAAGCACCCTTTTTCACTATCCAGATTAGGGTTAAACCTACTCAGAGGCATCATCATTATTAGCCTTGCCATCGCCTTAGCACAACCCGAAAAAGTACAAGAACGCCCCCCAGAACCTCAACAAAAAACTGTTCGTGATATTGTCTTTATTATTGAAAGCTCAGCCTCTCTGCTGTTGCCCGACTATCAAATAAACGGTCAACCCGAAAGCCGAATGAACGTGGTTAAAAAGGTGCTCGATCAGTTTATTGGTGGGTTAGAAGGTAATCGATTTGGCCTCATTATTTATGCCGACCATGCCTACACTTTAATGCCTCTTACCGACGATCAAATGGCTGCTCGTTTATACTTAAACCGCTTAAAGCCACACCTAGCTGGCCGACTGGATTCCGCAATGGGTGAGGCACTTGGCTTAGCGCTCAAACAAACAGAGTCAGAATTAAACTCAGAAACCAATACAAATAATCCCCCCCCCTTAAAGCGGGTCATCGTACTGATTAGCGATGGGTTAAGTCAGCCAAGTCAACGTCCTCTGTCTGATGCCATTCTTTACGCACAGCAAATGCAGGTTCCCATTTATACCGTCGGCATTGGTGCCAGCACACATTCGGCTGACAAACGACAACACACTGGATTGCTCTACCAACCTCTAGAGTCCCAATCGCTTAAAACCCTTGCCAAGGCCACCCAAGCACAATACTTTCAAGTCAGCAGTGGCGATGGCTTAAACCAAGTATTGCAAAAAATCAGTGAAACCGAAGGGGTTCCACTTGAAACCCCGCCTGCGAAAGCCGATTACACCGCGCTTTATCATCTGCCACTGAGCATCGCTGTGTTGACCTTATTGGCCTACCTCTTATTCAGCTTGATGTTCGCCTTAACCAGAACGGAAAAAACATAGCATGACCATTTTAAACGAGCTATTTAACACCCTGCTACAATGGCGTGAACCGCTACTGCTGTGGGCGTTGATTCTGCCTGCTGTTTTTTGGGGCATTATTCGCCTGATTCAAAAGAAACAACAACACACCTACGCCGATGCTCACTTATGGCCATGGGTAGAGGGCTCAAATACCTCTCAAATGGCTTCTAATCCATCGTATCTTCAAAAGTTTTTCCCCCCCTATCCAGCCAGTATGTTGCTCACCCTTGCATGGGTTTGCTTAATCATTGCCTTAGCAGGCCCAAGAAGCCTAATTGAAACGCCCAACACACAAAATAGAGAGGGGATTGATCTGCTCGTCTCAATGGATTTATCACACTCCATGACAGCCGACGACCGCTATCCAAACCGATTCTTATTTGCGAAGTCACTGGTTGAAACCATGCAGAACCAACTCGAAAAAGAGGATCGCTTAGCCCTGCAAGCGTTTGCTGGACAACCCCATATTGTCAGCCCTCTCAGTCACGATCATGCACTGTTTCAACACATGCTCAACTTATTAGAACCCAATTTACTGCCGCTGCAAGGAACTTGGATCGAACGCGCACTCATTGAAGGACTTGAGCACCTCTCTCACACCGATGGACATAACCGAGTCATCGTACTTTTTACCAATGGCGCACCCGAGTTTTGGAAACCCCAAAAGCTTCCCACACACCTACAAAACAGCCCATTTTTTCGTGCCGCCAGTGCCTTAGAAAAACAGAGAATAAAACTCATTATTGTGGGTGTTGGAGATCTAACCCCCTCCCCTCTCTCCGATCCAAGTGATGCACATAAAATTTTACAAATAAACGGTCAACCCGTTCTAAGTAAACTCGAAGAGAAGCGTCTTAAAACACTCTCCCAACACTATGGTGGCATGTATTTACGCGCCCACACCTCCGCTTCCTTTATGCAAGACCTGCTCAAAGAGATTACTGACGAAGCCAGCCAATACCCATCCCAAAATACCCATGCTGTGTGGCAAGATTATGCTCAGCCATTTATAGTCATTGGGCTTATTCTATTGCTCATGGCTTTCTACCCACCCTTTGTCAAACTAGGTAGACGACCACAAAAAACCAAAGAAAACACCGCTGCTCAAACAGGGACTCAAAAAAATAGCTACGCACTGTTATGGCTATCAGGACTGCTCACACTCAGTCTTTACAGCGCTCCTCAAACCAGCTATGCACAAGACTCAAACCAAGCAGAAGTACCCTCCAAATCCTTACAGCAGGCTTACCACTCGTATCAACAACAACAGTATGAGCAATCCCTTTCTCAATACCGTAAAATTAAAAACTATCAAGGTGCTTTCGGTTCAGGAAGTTCAGCCTATAAACTCGGAAATGTCGAAACCGCGGTCTTCTACTTTCGTCAAGCGGCTTGGCTTGCAAATACCGATTTAGAACGTGCCAAAGCACTGTTTAATTTAGGCAACAGCTACTATCAAATTCAACTGTTTGACTTTGCCATACTCTCCTATCAACAAGCATTGCATTACCAAGATCACTACAGCCAAGCCCAAAATAACTTGACCTTAGCACAGGCACAAAAAATAGCGTACCAGCAGGCGAATCAAAATAAAAATCAAGGGGAAAAAGGTAAAGGAGACGGCACCCAATCACCCGATACAGATGGGGCATTTTATGGCGGGCAACAGCCCAATTCATCCAATACAAATGAGTCAGGATTTGGCTCAGATGGCGATGCACCAGAAGGTAACAAACAGGGCAATCAAGTCATTGTATCGGACACTGGACAAGCCATAAACTATCAACTGTCCAACTCGGATTTTCAAGCCTTACAACTCAATGATTACGCTAATCAAGTTCTATCTGCACCCACACCACAAGCAAAAAATCTTGTTGAGCAACAACACAGACAACAGCTTACCGCACGCTTTAAACAACAAATTGAACAGCTCGAAGACAATCAAAAAACGCTATTAAAACGTCTGTTTGAACGCGAAGCAGGGTTTCATGCCCCACAAGACCAACCACACTCAATACCAGGGGTACAGCCATGGTAAAATACGCAACCAAAAAAATTCCCCCCCCCTTATGGTGGCTAGGGTTAAGACTGCTCATCTGTCTTGGATTGTCTTTTCAAGTTACCCTAGTGCATGCTGAAAAAGACACGCTCGAAAATGCCTTTAACCTACCGCTGTTTAAAGAGTTTCAAGGCAAGGTGTATGTGACCAGCACCTCACAAACCATTATGCTGGGAGAGCGCATTACCCTCACCATTAAAGGTGAAAACCTTGATGACATATTTAAAAAAATTGACTGGAGGCCCATTAAAAAGCACTTTACTATCGACGACATTGATAGTGGCTTTAATCGAATTAAAATACGTCTGTACCCTTTTACCAGCGGTACTTTTCATATTCCATCACAATCATTAGGGCGTATTTTACTGCCTGACTTTACCTTTCATGTTCAGCCCAACCCCAATGTTTCTATTCAGTGGACACAGCCATCGACTCAACTGTACCTTCAACAAAATACCCCTTGGAAAGCCACTGTTTGGGTAAAAAACAGCGCCAATAAAATCACGCTAGAAGCGCCTAAAATTTCCCCCCCTAACGCAACCTTAACGCTGTCGCCACTCGCCGTGCCATCCACCCACCATGCGTCCAGTACAACGATAGATAAAACAACAGGTAAAACAGAAGTATTGATGGCCAATTATCAGTTTTCCCATCACAACAACCAACTCGACAGTGCCATTCATTCAGCCCTTCTACCATCGCCCGCAGTGGTTATTAAAAACCCATCCAATCAAAAGTGGTTTTTTTTCGATCGTCCCATTACCGTTTCAGTACATCCTCTCCCCCATTTTTTACCCGCAACGACCCCAGTCGGACAACTCACCCTCTCCTCTACTCCTCTCGCATGGATACAAAAAAAAGAGCAACTCAATTACTGGACATGGAAACTCGTAGGTCAAAATATGTCTCAACAAGATCTTCAACAAACCATGCACCAACTCATTGAAAATAGGCCTGATACCCCCCAAATAGAGTGGCTCACTGAGTCCTATAACATCACCACACACTGGACAGAGCAAGGTATACAAAGCACCCTAACATTGCAACTTCCTTACCGTATCACTCAGGCAGGATGGGTCAATTTTCCCCAATTTAACACACCCTTTTTTAACCCTATAACGGGTAAGCTCGAATTATTAAAACAGCCCATTCAAACACGGATTGTTTTACCTAGTTGGGTGATCATCACCGGCCAACTCATCGCCTTATTATTCGCTTTTTGGCTCTTATATTGGATCACTCAATTGCTCAAATACCTTTGGTTAAGACAGCAATTCATCCGTAACATTAAACGTGCTCACCATGCTCAAGCACTGTGGTCTGTCATGCAACAGTGGGCTCATAAGCAACAACCATATCCAATCAATACCCTAGGAAAATGGACACACTGGTACAACCAAACATATAAAGAGAGTGAAACGCTTAATACAGTCATGCTGTTATTAAACCAGCAACTGTATGCAGAGGATTCAATCTCCAACAAAGATCAGCACTGGGCAGTTCTTAAGAAAAATGCGGAAAAATGGAGTCAACAGACCACTTGGTGGCCTGTTCGTTATAATAGAAAAAAGAAATAAAAAAGGGGAGGGGGGGAAAACTTAAATTGAATTATAGGTTTTGATTTACCCACTGAGTAAAGCCACCTAAATCCATTGCACCAGAGACCCGAGTTACCTCTTGGCCTGCTTTAAACACCGCTAAAGTTGGAATTGAGCGAATATTAAACTGCCCTGCAATCGCCTGCTCTACCTCGGTATTAATTTTAATAAAACGTGCTTTGGGTTCAAGTTGCGCTGCCGCTTGGCTAAAAACAGGAGCAAAGTTTTTACAAGGGCCACACCAAGGTGCCCAAAAGTCCACCACCAAAGGTTGGTCAGTTTTATGTAATGCACGCAAAAACTGTTCACCCGTCATTTCAATCGGCTGACCCGTAAATAAGTTGCCTTTACACTTGCCACATACGGCTTGAGTGGAGAGCTTTTCATCAGGAACACGGTTTAATCCACTGCAATTAGGGCACATAATAATCATGGTATTCATCATCCTATTTTATTAAAAAGTCTCTTATTTAATAGATTCTACCCTACCTATTTTCAATATTTTATTTAAAATAAGTAAAAAAAAAGCACCGCATTCTTTAGAGAGTACGGTGCTTAATATTGAGGAGCAATAAATTTTAAAACAACTTTAAAAGACTTACTGAGGATAAATCTTTAACTTTAAATAAATAGGGGATTCATTTAAGTTGGGTTTAGTATATGGCTTAAATTGATATTGATCAACTATCAACCATGAAAGAAGCATTAAGAAACCCTTAAGTTTATGAGTTAATTACCAAATCTCCTTTTAGATGGCCTCACAGGCTTGATCACAATGCGTTATTTCAAACTCCAATGTAGAGTGAACCAATCCAAACCGCTCACTTAAGCACGCTTTCAAAGCCTGTTTTACCGCTTCTGTCTCATTAAAACTCTCAATCACCACATGCGCTTCCAAGGCACTATTGTGCTCATCCATTTGCCAAATATGAACATGATGCACATTTTTTACCCCCCCTATCGACTCCATTGCCTGAATAACCTCTTCCATCACAATATGTTCAGGGGCACCCTGCATCAAAATATGAATGGTTTTGGGCAACATGCTGGCAGCTTGATACAGTACATACGCCGCAATAAGCAAAGTCAGCGCAGTATCTGTCCAGTACCAGTCATACAAAATAATCAAAGTACCTGCAATAATCACACCCAAAGAGGCCAGTGCATCCGAGACATTATGCAAAAAAGCCGCACGAATATTCATGCTGTTTTTGGACATACGATAAGTCAGAATAGCCGTAATCACATCAATCACCAAAGCGATACTGGCCACTATCACCACCATCCAACCTTCAATAATTTGAGGTTCAAATGCACGCCATACCGCCTCATAAATGAGGTACAAGCCCACAATCACCAGCGTAATCAAATTAATCAGGGTGGCGATCACTTCAGCTCGTTTATAACCAAAGGTTTTAAAATGATCGGCGGGTTTTCGGCCAATTTTACGAGCGATCCATGCAATCCAAAGAGATGCCGCATCACTAAAGTTATGCAACGCATCGGCAATCAACGCCAAGCTTCCCGACAGAATACCCCCAATAATTTGAGCCAAGGTGAGCAACATATTAATCGCAATCGCCCACCCTAGCTTTCGGTCATCCATCGCATCAATATTATGATGATGTTCATGTCCCATAAATTTCCCCCCCCCTGCTTACACCTTTAGTACACAGCTACAGATACTCTCTAAATCATTAAAAACTGAATTATCATTCAGGTTCTACCCAAAAAAATTTAACAGTATCTAACTAAAATTTACCACACTCCTTAAATAGTCCTAGCAATGAGCCCCAATTATAGCACTTGCTATAGGAGTCCTAAAAAATGTAATTATTTTAACGATACAAGTGCATCCTATTCACATAAAAAATGATCTTAATTGATTAAAAAAGAAAATCATTTGAAGTTATCAAAATATAATTTTTAGAAACAAAAGTTAACTACTATAGATCTAAACCAACTACAGTTACCATTTAAAGGTAACTTTATTTTTATACAAAAAAGGTAACCCTATAT
>WFQP01000136.1 GCA_015487015.1 Thiomicrorhabdus sp. | reverse complement strand
TTGGGATTGACTCGTTTTAACCACTAAACTTTCGCTCTCTGCTTTTTGTTCGAGCACATGCAAATCCAAGGGCATCTCAGGCAAATTAGCCTGCATAGAGAATGATTTTAATTGGGTAATTGGTCTTCCGGTCAGTTTCATTAACTCTTCAAATCGAATATCTAAAGCGTTTTCGGCATTAATACGTTCCGATTTAGAGAGATCATGGCTCGATTTCGCTTGTAAGACATCCACTCGGCTGGCAAGCCCTACTTCTGCCGAGGCTTGCGCCCGCTCTAGCTGTGAAAAATCGGCACGCTCTTTGGCTTTAAACAACTCCAGAGTTTTTTGTGCCAACAGTGCATTAAAATACCCTTCGGCCACTCTTAAAATCAGGTCTTGTTCGGCTGTTTTTAAAGTAAAGTCTGAGGTTTTTAAACTGTGTTTTACCTGTTCAAACCCTGCCCACGCTTCATGCTTGTAAATGGACTGGTTTAACGTTAAGGCGATGTTTCGTGTGGTGACATCACTGGCATCATTATTACTATCGGTCACAAAATAGCTAGCATCTGCTTGAACACTCGGCATCAACACCGCTTTGGCCGTATCGTAATTTTGTTGTTCCGCTTCATGCTGCGCGCGTGCCTGCGCCAATGGCGCATCTTGCAAGACCGCCATTTGGTACACATCCACCAATCCAACGACTTGATTACTGCTGGCAAGCGCAATAGGAGAAATTGAAGCCGCTAACAACAGCACCCCCAGTTTTCTCCCCCCCCTATTCAAAAAAAGAGCGACAAAAAGTTTCTTTTTATTCATAGCATTTAACCTCTTACGCCAATACTTCAACAATTAATAATTTTTTCGTCCGCACTCCAACACTTAAATGGATGCTCACTTAAACTAACATTGTAATAACGGGTGATATTAGTCACTTCTTGCCCAGCCCAACTTGGCATCTCAATCGTGTCTTGCTCTGAAGCCAACTCTACCTCGGCTACGGTAAGTCCTAGATTATCACCTAAAAACTCATCAATTTCCCAAGTATGTTGCCCAACCTTTACTAGGTAGCGTACTTTTTCAATAACCGGTCCCACTGCTAAGGTAGCCAAAATTTTCTGCCCCTCTTCCAGTGGAATGTTGTACTCATACTCATCTCGACTTAACCCAATTTCGAGACTTTTAATGTTCATATTGGCTTTATTGCCTTCAATTCGTACTCGAATAGAGCTTTTTGCCCCCCCCTTAAAAATATCATTTAAGTAGCCTTGCGCAAAATGTGTTTTTTGGTGTGCTTGGGCTTTCCAATCATCATTTTTAAGTAAAAATTTTCGCTCAATCTCTCTGGCCATCAGACTATCCGTATACACCCGTTGAGAGGTAGCGATCACCTCGGTCACAAATAATGGTCACCACTACAGCGTTTTCAACTTCGCTTGCAATTTGCAATGCCGCTGCTACCGCTCCGCCAGATGACACACCGCCAAAAATGCCTTCTTGCTTGGCTAATTCTCGCATGGTCTCTTCGGCCGTTATTTGCGCCATATCAATAGTACGATCCACGCGGGTATCTTGATAAATTTTAGGCAGGTACTCCGCTGGCCAACGACGAATCCCGGGAATGGCCGCGCCCTCTTCGGGTTGTACACCCACAATTTGAATGTCAGGGTTCTGCTCTTTTAAAAACATAGAGACGCCCATAATAGTACCCGTTGTGCCCATCGCACTGACAAAATGGGTGACTTCTCCCCCCGTATCTCGCCAAATTTCAGGTGCGGTACTTTGGTAGTGCGCCAGTGGATTATCAGGGTTAGCAAATTGGTCTAAAATAAAACCTTGGCCTTGTTGCCCCATCTCATCAGCTAAATCGCGCGCGCCTTCCATGCCTTGCTCTTTAGTTACGGTAATTAACTCGGCACCGTAAGCGGCCATTGAGGCCTTGCGCTCCATGCTCATGTTTTCAGGCATCACCAGCTTAATTTTATAGCCCATTAATGAAGCCGCCATGGCCAATGCAATACCAGTATTACCACTGGTTGCTTCAATCAGCGTATCACCTGGTGCAATATCACCTCGTTTCTCAGCTTGTTGAATCATGTTTAACGCAGCACGATCTTTTACCGAGCCCGCAGGGTTATTGCCTTCTAATTTAACCAATACCACACTGTTTGTCTTAGGGTTAACCATTCGTTGCAGTTGCACCAACGGAGTGTTTCCTACAAAATCCATTAAGGTTTTAAAGCGCATTATCCATCCTTTTACGTTTCAATCTAACCACTACACACTGGGCAACAACAGCCCTAAAGCGATGAGTATTGGCGTTAAAATATTAATTATGACATTCATTCCCAATGCTGGTTGTAATTTTTGCCCACAAGAGATTGGAATATCTGTTTTTAGGTAACATGAAAACAGTATTTTGAGCATGGGAATCACTAGAATCATACCTAAAAATGCCAACCAAACTGTGACAGGAAGCTGAAAGAAGGCTTTCGCACCCCATAACACTAAATAAGAAAGTACGGCAAAAAGAGTAAAAATTCCAACACCAGTACGCACATTGTACTGCATTAAAATATTAAAACGCCCCACCGTTTGGTCGGCCTTTAAGTCTGGAATTTGATTCAATAAGAGTAAGTTATTGACCCAAAAGAAAGGTACCATCGATAAAACCAAAGCTAAAACTGAAAACTCTCCCGTCCAAACAAAGTAAACCCCTGAAACCATAATGGGGCCAAAAGCGAATCCCGGTGCTACCAAACACACCCAAGGCAAATGGGTAATTTTAGAGGTATAGGTCACAATAAGCAGCAAGCCTAGCCCGCCTAAAGGCAACAATGCCCACCCTTTTAAAAAGATAAAAATAACTCCTAAACACACTAATAAAGCCAGCACGGCTAAAAAAGTTTTAAAAACATAAGGCGCCGCTTCTGGATGAGCGGGTAACGCTCCACTGCCCCCACTAAAAGGCGTTTTTTCAGTCACCGAATCCAAACCCGATTGAAAATCTTGATACTCATTCAAAAGGTTCACCGCCGCATGAGAGAGCACCGCCCCCAACGTAATCAACCCAAATAATCCTACTGACCACTCTGCGCCTTGGTATACCGCAATGGCACTGCCCAGTATCACAATGGAAAGGCTTAACAAAAGAAAAGGGGGTCGCGTGGTTAATAAAATTGTTTTAAATAGGTGGTTTTTCACTTAGGAAACCTTTGCGTAAGTGGAGAGTAAAGCATAAAAGTTTACGTATTTAGAAAGTTTCACGGCATGACATACCCGTCTAAACGTTTAAACCACCCCTTAATCCAACGCGCTTCATCGCGTTCACTAGGGGCTAAATTAGCGCGTTGTTGCAGTTGAGTTTTTGCCGATTGAATAAATGCCGCTAAACGCATGGAATCGGAGGTATGGGTTGCATGAAAAACTGCTTCTGGCATCCCTTCCAGTACAGAGATCAACCCCCACGATTTACCTTGATACTGCTCTTTTGAATTATTCCCTAACCCTTTGAAGTTAAAGTAATCCATCACCGAAAATAGTCCCTGCTTAAATGCCATCATTTGAGCTAAACGATGTGTGAGAGTGTTTAATCTTTCAGAGGAGAGCGATGCGGTCTCCTCTACCCAGCGTTGTTGAAAACTCAACCCAACAAACCGAGCTTGATGTGCTTGAGTGTTTAATAACCAGTGGCGCAAGGATTGCAATTCAAGCGTAGACTGTGCCACATCAAACTGCGCTTTATTTTGCCAAGGGGCGTCAAATTCAAGGTTCGGTGTGGTGATGGATTGCTCCCACAACCTCTGTAACCACAGAGGGGGGGGAAACTTTTGAGACACAAACTGAAACATGTCAGGAAAGGTTTCTTGATAAGGGGGGGGAGAAATCGTTGGAAACCAAATAAAGTGCGCGATGCCAAAAGAGGGAAAGTCCTCGCCTTTGCCCCAGTGAGTTAAATACTTGGGATTTGAAGCCGCTTCGTTTTGATAAATTTTAGCCCCAATCCAAGCATAGTCACTCTCTGTTAAAGCCGATAAAGAGCTTGCCATAGTGCTCGTAACATTAGCCGATTGAATAGGTAACGAAAGGCTTAAAAGTGCTACAAAAAATATATTATAAATGTTTAAATTCAAATACTTACCAAACACTCTTAACATCTTAACAACACCTTTTTAAGTATTAAATTTTATCGTCTTCGACCAACTTCTCAAACTTTTGATACAGTGTCTCTTTATCCTCTTCTCGTTCTGGATCGGTAATAATGCAGTCCAGTGGACAGACACTAATACAGGTAGGTTCATCATAAAATCCCACACATTCGGTGCATAAATCGGGGTTAATTTCATAAATTTCATCCCCAAATGTAATGGCTTTATTGGGGCATTCCGGTTCGCACATATCACAATTAATACAGCCTTTAATGATTTTTAAGGCCATTCAAACTTACCCTTTTTCCTGAGCAACGGAGCGGTTTTTTGCGTCTTTGGCATCTTGTTGTTCTTTGATTTTACGCGCAGCCGAATCACGGGTTACATCGCCGCCCCATGCTTCATTACGCATGATTAAAGCAAACTTAAGCACGTCTTCGGATAAATCTTTAAATGGGTTGGGAATGCGCACCACCCAACCTGAACCCAATGCACAGTTCACTGGCTCATCATGCTGAGTTCGCATCTCGGCCAACACTAAACTTACATTACCTGAGGGGGTCATCACCTCAAGAGAGTCACCAATACAAAATTTATTTTTAACATCGATCTCTAAATACGACTCTCCCTCGCTTTCACCAACCGCAATCACCTCACCCACAAAACGCTGGCGTTCAGATTTAGACACCCCGTATTCATAGTTTTGATATTCTGAATGCACATGACGGCGTAAAAATCCTTCAGTGTAACCGCGACTGGCAAGGCTCTCTAAATCCAGCAATAAATTGCGATCAAACGGTTTGCCCGCTAATGCATCATCAATTGCTTTACGGTACACTTGTGCGGTTCTAGCGACATAAAAATGTGATTTAGTACGCCCTTCAATTTTAAGCGAATGCACCCCCGTTTCAACCATTTCAGGAATCAACTCCACCGCGCGTAAATCTTTGGAGTTCATGATATATGTACCGTGCTCATCTTCAAACGCGGGCATTAACTCACCTGGGCGACCTTGCTCTTCTAGCAACATCATACGTTCGGTGGTTTTACCCTCTCCCAAAGTCGGTTCAGGAGCGGCAATGGTAACAGGCATTTCTAACGCGGAGGCTTCAGATGATTGTGTTAAATCGGTAATATTCACTTCATGTTTTGACACTCCAACGGCATCGCCCGTTACATCTTCTTTGGCCTCATAGGTATTGTAGTTCCAACGACATGCATTGGTGCAGGTGCCTTGGTTGGCATCGCGTTTATTAATGTAGCCCGACAGCAGGCAACGCCCTGAATACGCAATGCACAGTGCACCATGCACAAAGACTTCCAGCTCCATTTCGGGGACTTTTTCACGGATTTCGCGAATCTCTTGCATTGACAATTCACGCGATAACACCACGCGTCTTACGCCATTTTGATACCAAAACTTAACCGTCGCCCAGTTGACCGCATTGGATTGCACCGACAGATGAATCTCTTGTTCTGGGTATTTTTCATGCACCATCGCAATCAAGCCCGGATCGGACATAATCAATGCATCGGGCTTCATTGCAATCACTGGTGCAATGTCTTTCATGTAAGTATTCACTTTAGAGTTATGCGCGGCAATATTACTCACTACATAAAACTTCTTACCCAACTCATGTGCTCGGTTAATGCCTTTAGCTAAATTTTCTTCATCAAACTCATTATTACGCACCCGCAAACTGTAACGTGGTTGTCCGGCATACACCGCATCCGCACCATAGGCAAAGGCATACTCCATGTTTTTAAGTGTGCCCGCAGGGGATAAAAGTTCCGAAGTAACGGAAGAAGGGGTGTCTGCTTTCAAGGCAAATCTCCTAAAATGAGTGGATGAAGAAAAATTAAAAATAGCAGGGTATTTTATAACAAATGCAATATTTTTTCTTGCCATAAATCCCGCTTATCTTCAAAGGATATGGCGGCATATGCAGGACTGGTGGAGGGAAGAGAGATAAGCTGAAGCTCGTCAGGCAAACTTTGCTTTTTAAACACCTCTTTTTTAAAGAGTTTTTCAGCCGCTTGCCCATTAAAGGCCACCGTTTTTAAGTCAGGAAAAGTGTTAAAAACACGCTCAAAGTTATTTGCACTCGGCGCTTGAATCGCCGAATCTAAACTACCTTGACGCTCACAAGCTTGCAACACATCCCAAAGATAAATCCCCAGCTGATCACACGCCCTCTTTTTTTCTTCAATCGACTCTAATGAATACCCCGCAAAGGAGGCGATAATCGACCAAAAAGCATTACGAGGGTGCGCATAATAAAAAGCCTCTTCAAGAGAGACCACACTCGGCATCGTACCTAAGATAAGCACCTTCGGGTTTGCGGGAATAATGGGTGGAAAACCAAGACATTGGGACATGTTTACAGCTCAAAAGAGAAGAGAAAAAGTTTAAAACTGAACCAAAGCAAACCATGTGTCGGCGTTTAATTCAAAACGTCCATTGGTTGTTATCGCTTCAATTTCGGCTAAATGATCTTTTTTAAACTGTACGAATTGCTCTGGAGAAAGTTGATCAATCAGACCTTTATAACCCGCATTGTTTAATAGGTCCCACCACTCTAACAAGCTGACTTGGTAGCGAATTTGACCATGTTTAATGTCGACTTTTTTGGGTTGGCTTAATGTGGCTAACGCTTCCATTTGTTGAACGGTTTTTAATCGCGCCATCATCGCTCTAGGCGGTTCGATGCCGTACTCTTTTTCAAGACGCTGCAAACACAGCTCAGCATAAGGGGTGAAGGCTTCTTGGGTAAAAGAGGAAAAGATCAACCGACCGCCCGGCTTAACCTTTTGGCACATGGCTTGATAGGTTGTTTCCATATTGGGATAGAAAAACAGCGCATAGCCGCAGGTGATTAAGTCAAAGGTAGCATTCTCATAAGGCAAACTTTCAGCATCACATTGACGAAAGGTAATCTGAGTAAGCCCTTTTTTTGCCACATTGTCTTGGGCTTGAGTAAGCATTCCAAGTGATAAATCAACGCCTTCAATGTGAGCGTTTGGGAGTTTTTCTGCCAGAGCAATGGCAACATTGCCCGTACCTGTCGAAACATCGAGTACACAAAGAAGGTGCGAAGGCTCTAACCCCTCCGTCCCCCTTTCAACCATCTGTTGTGCAGACAGCACAAAAAAGTGATTACGGTCATAACGAGTGCTCACCTCATTAAAGGTGGACTCTATTCGTTTTTTTATTGCCTCTGCGTCCATAACCACGATTACCATGCCTCTTTATTTTTTTTAAAATTAAGAAGATGATAACCGAAGAAGGCGATGAGTATATTTAAAGTTATACCTTAAACTTATCCACCACTTCCGCTAATGCATCGGCCTCATGCGCCATTTGTACCGCAGCACTTGAGGTCTCTTCAACCAGCGCAGCATTTTCTTGCGTGGCTTGATCTAAGCTACCCATTTCTAGGTTAATTTGATCAATTCCCCGCGCTTGCTCTTTAGAGCCTTTTGCCATCTCTGCCACCATGGTACTCACATCACCTACTTGCTGATTGATGACACCTAATGCTTCACCAGATGTTTTGACCAACTCCGTTCCCGTAGACACTTCCGTATTGGTTTTTTCAATGAGTACTTTAATCTCTTTGGCGGCATCGGCTGAGCGTCCTGCTAAACTTCGAACTTCGGAGGCGACGACGGCAAATCCTCGCCCGTGTTCGCCTGCTCGTGCCGCTTCTACAGCCGCATTCAGTGCCAACAAATTGGTTTGGAATGCAATATTGTCAATAAGAGAGATAATTTCGTTAATACTGACGGATACTTCATAAATACGCTCCATCGCTGAAACCGTTTCTGTCATCACCTCAGATCCTTTTTGAGTGCTCACAATGGCTTCATTGGCTAACGAAGCGGCTTGCTCAGCTAAATTAGTGGCCTGATTAATAACAGCAGTCATCTGCTCGGTGGCTGCTGCAGTTTCTTCTAAAGAAGCTGCTTGAGATTGCGAACGGTCTGAAATATTATCACTGCCTTGCGCCACTTTATTGGCCGCTACTCGCACCGTATTCGCAGTATTCTTTACATCCAAAATGACTGTTGCCATTTGTGTTGAGCTGTTATTAATGGCTTGCGTTAACTCCCCTAGAGCACCTTTATACTGCCCCTGTATTCGCTGCAACAGATCACCTTGTGCTTGTGTAGCCATCACTTGGTTAATCTCATTAATACCCGCTTCTAAATTACTTAGTGCTGCATTAATCGCTTCTTTCATCTCATTCAGCTCACCTGGTACCTCTGATGTCACCCGCGCAGAATACTGCCCTTCTTTCATCGCTTGCATCGCAACGCCCACCTCTTTAAAGGCGGAAGAGATAATCCCTAAAGCGCTATCCACTTGTGCTCTAAAGGCTTGGGGGACCTTTTGATCCATACGAACACTAAAATCACCTTTGGCAAGACCTTCCATCACCACAGAGAGTTGTGACATCATAAACTCAACGCTCTCTGCCGATCCATTTACCCCTTGTTTTAGATTGTCTAAATCTCCTTTTAGAGGTAGATCCATGCGTCCCGTAAAGTCACCATTGGCAATTTTATGCAATACCTCATTTGTTTGATCCATCATCACCTTAAAGTTTTGAGTAAAACGGTTATATGACTGGGCAATGTCACCAAACTCATCCTGACCTAATACAGGTACTTGCAAAGATAAATCACCTGTATTTTCAATTTCTTTCATCGTTTTCTTAATTTGAGTGACGGATGCACTGATATTTCGAATAATCACCGTTGCAAGCAACACAATCA
>WFQP01000135.1 GCA_015487015.1 Thiomicrorhabdus sp. | reverse complement strand
GGGAGGAAAACAACCTATTGAGCTATTTTTAGGAAAAGCCGTTGATTTATTAATGGCTTAGACAGAATTGCACTTAATGTGCGAATTCAAGTTATTTGAATTTCTGAATTGAGTGTATTAACGTTTAGTAAATCTTGGGACTATTTTATTTAATCTGTAATTTCTATGGAAAAAATTGCTACAAAAACACTCTTTCAGAAAAAATTAAAAGACGTTTTTTGGTTTTTTTTACTTGTATGAGTTCATTTTGTGATGCATTTAAATTTTAACATACTCAATTGAGTAGAGGGTAACCCCTTGTTTTTATGAAAAAGTGAATAAATCGAAAAAAAATCTTGACATAGTGTTGTATAGCTTTAGCTGTTTAATCTTTAATTTGGTTTTAATTATGTGTATAAGCTGTTGATATTATTGGTGTTGGTGTTTTTTTAGGCTTGATGGTTTATTGTTTTTTTATTGTTATTTTTTGTACACAAAATCTGTGGATAACTTTGTGAGTAATTCAATTAAAAACTCTCTAAGTCCTTTATTTTAGCAGGAAATTGATACTTTGCTTAAAAAGTAAACAGTTCTTTAAAAGTATGCAATTAGGTTTATCTATTACTGGATAAGTAATGGCTCTTAGGTTCATGTATTGCTTATTTTATGATTTACCTTTTATCATCATTTAAGGGGTGACAAATATAATAAAAGGATTACAATCTTTGTAAATTTTAAAGAGTGGGTCTGTTATGACTGAAGTAAAATCAGCGTTTAATGCAAGTTGTCGAAATTGCGGGTTACAAAAGGTATGTTTTCCGACAGGGTTAATGAAGTCAGATATCGACCGATTGGATCAAATTGTTGAGCGAAAAACGCCCCTTAAAAAAGGTGAATACCTGTTTCAGGCAGGGGATGAGTTTGCCTCTTTGTATGCTATTCGAGCGGGCGTTATAAAGCTATATTCTTTTTCAGACATGGGGGAGGAGGTTATTCATGGTTTTTATTTGCCAGGAGATGTTTTAGGTGTGGATGCTTTAGCCACCCAACAACATAATATGAACGCGATTGCAATTGATACCGTCAGTGTGTGTGTGTTGCCATTTGATCAATTGACGGATTTATCCTTGAAAATTCCTAGTTTAAATCAGCAAATCATGATGGTGATGAGTAAAGAAGTGAATGAAGGTCGTGCGCACTCTGAAATGTTGATTAAGCGAAATGCAGATCAACGCGTGGCTCAATTTATTTGGAGTATGTCAGAGCGTTATCGTTCACGTGGTTATGTTTGTGATGAATTTCGTTTAAGTGTTTTGCATCGAGATGTTGCAACTCACCTTGGCCTGACGCCAGAAACTGTTTCTAGAATTTTAGCTAAGCTTTACGCAGAGAATATAGTGACTTGGAAAAAGAAAGAAGTAAAAATTCATAATGAAGAGGCTTTGAAAGTGGCTGCTGGTGGTAAAGATGAAGCACTGGCGGTATCTTTATAGGTAACTTATAAGGGGTGTCTACGTTGTAATAGATTTTATTGGCTGTGGACTCTTCGAGCATAAACATTATTTATTTTTAAAAAAAATGTAAAAAATAACTATATTGAATTATTTTGCGGTATATTATCGTTACAAATTTAAAGATTCAGGAAGTATAAAAGATGTTAAGTAGAAATATTAAACAGTTATTGGTTGTTGGGTTCGTTGGGTTTGCGTTAGTGGGTTGTAGTTCTACGCCTAAGCCAACGGAAAATGCACCTGAAGTAACTGAAAAAGCGGTCAATCAAATTGTTGTTGAGCAGGTAAATGAAGATGTTGATGCTGCAAAACAGGCTAAAGCAAGAGCGTTAGCTGCACAAAAAGCAGAGTTGTTAGCTACGATTCAACGTGAAGTGGTGTATTTTGATTTTGATCAGTCAGATCTAAAATCTCAGTTTTATAGCACCATTAAAAACAATGCTGATTATTTAGCACTTGAGCCTTCTGCAAAAGTCACCATTAAAGGTTATTGTGATGAGCGTGGTACACGTGAATACAATATTGCGTTGGGTGAGCGTCGTGCCAATTCGGTTAAACGTGCTTTAATTGCAGAGGGTGTAAGTCCCAGTCGTATTGATGTCATTAGTTATGGAGAAGAAAATCCTGCCGTTGAAGGACACAATGAAGCGGCATGGGCCAAAAACCGCCGTGCTACGTTTTCATATTAAAATATAACTCCCTTTTGATAGGGTTTACCTTTTTTTAAGCCTTTCTATCCCTCTGGATAGAAAGGCTTTTTTGTTTATTGAGATTTTTCGATGATTAAACCAGCCACTGAACAGCCCCTTAAAACGCATTATTTAAAAGAGTACCAAGCACCTGAATTTAATATTGAATCCGTTTATTTAGAGTTTGAATTGCATCCACAAAAAACCGTGGTTAAAAATACCATGCAGATTAATAGACTCTCTGGAGAGGGAATTCTTCAATTGAACGGAGAGGGTTTGACATTAATTTCCGTATTGTTAGATGGAAAAGAGGTGATGGATAATTGCCAGTGTACCGAGTCTTTTTTGTCATTAAAGGTGAGTCAAATAGATTTTGAGTTAGTGATTGTGACTCACATTGCACCCGAAGATAATACAGCTTTGGAGGGGCTTTATCGAACTAGTGGTAACTACTGTACACAATGTGAAGCCGAAGGCTTTCGAAAAATAACCTATTTTTTAGATCGCCCAGATATCTTAACGCGTTTTACCACTAAAATTATTGCAGACAAATCGCATAATAGCGTGTTGTTATCCAATGGTAATTTGATTGAATCAGGTGATTTGGATAACCACCGTCACTATGCTATTTGGAAGGACCCTTTTAAAAAACCCTGCTATTTATTTGCATTGGTGGCCGGAAATTTAGAGTGCATTGAAGATGACTACATCACCGCTGATAATCGAACGGTTGCGCTCAAAATTTATGTTGAATCGCGTAATTTAGATAAATGCCAGCATGCAATGGTGTCGCTTAAAAAATCGATGGCATGGGATGAGCAACGATTTGGTCTTATTTATGATTTAGATATTTATATGATTGTGGCCGTTGATGACTTTAATATGGGGGCGATGGAGAATAAGGGCTTGAATGTTTTTAACTCCAAATTTGTTTTAGCCAAACCTGAAACGGCAACGGATGTGGATTATGAAGGCATTGAAGCCGTTATTGCGCATGAGTATTTTCATAACTGGACGGGAAATCGTGTGACCTGTCGTGACTGGTTTCAGTTAACGTTAAAAGAGGGGTTAACCGTTTTTAGGGACCAAGAATTTACGGCCGATATGCTCTCACCTTCGGTAAAAAGAATTGAAGATGTTAAACGATTACGAAGCAATCAGTTTCCTGAAGATGCGGGCCCAATGTCACACCCGATTCAACCTCAGTCATACATCGAGATGAATAACTTTTATACCATGACGGTGTATGAAAAGGGAGCTGAAGTCGTTCGACTTTATCATACCTTGCTTGGTGAGAGTGGCTTTAGAAAAGGGATGAATCTTTACTTTCAACGCCATGATGGGCAAGCGGTGACCATTGTTGATTTTAGGCAGGCTATGGAAGATGCAAACCAGATTGACCTGTCTCAAATGCATCAGTGGTATGTTCAGTCGGGTACACCTGTGCTCACGATGGTAACTAAGTACAATGAATCGCAATATACCTACAGTATTACTTGCCAGCAAACCACTGTAAACGGCCACAAAAAAGAGAAGCCGTTAATGATTCCTGTTCGTTTTGGTCTATTATCTGAATCGGGAGAGCCAATGCTTTTAATACCGGATACAGCGACTCAAAGTAAAGTAACAGGGGCTGATCATGAATGGCTATTAAAGTGTTCTGAGCAAACGGAAACGTTTATTTTTACAGGGATTCAATCACAACCTATTCCCTCTTTCTTAAGAGGGTTTTCAGCTCCCATTCATTTAGAATATGAGTATTCAGATGCTGAGTTGAGCTTATTGGCTCATGCGGATACGGATAGTTTTGTGCGTTGGGAGTCATTTCAGTCGCTGGTATTGAAAGAGATAAAAGAAAATATTTATCGTTATGAAGCTAAGCAGCCTTTAGTGTTGTCGAATGCACTGAAAGAGGCTTTTTTAGGTGTATT
The DNA here is from genome assembly GCA_015487015.1 of Thiomicrorhabdus sp. Classification (GTDB taxonomy): domain Bacteria; phylum Pseudomonadota; class Gammaproteobacteria; order Thiomicrospirales; family Thiomicrospiraceae; genus Thiomicrorhabdus. The sequence goes on along the minus strand of WFQP01000135.1, from coordinate 18,140 downwards.
AAACAATGCATCTGATGACTTTGCTTTAACCTCTTTAATGATCACGCTACCAGACTTAACCTATATTGGAGAGCAATTTTTAGAGATTAATGTGGATGCTGTTTACCATGTTCATCAATGGTTAAAAGTGGTGTTGGCTCAATGTAATGAAGTCAAATTAAGACAACTTTATCAAGCATTAGAAGAGGGGGGGGGGGGAACATATCGATATCATAAAAAGGATATTGCACATCGTAAGTTAAAAAATGCGTGTTTAGGTTATTTAAGTTTATTGCCAGAGGGCTTTGAGTTAGCCAAATCACAATATGAACACAGCCATAATATGACGGATGCCTTAGCTGCTTTAGAGGCAATTTCGCATATGGATCATGCTGGACGTTTAACTTGTTTAGAGTGCTTTTATGAAAAATGGCAGGACGATACGCTGGTATTAGACAAATGGTTTGCATTGCAAGCAGCTTCCCACCACCGACATGCCCTTGAGCATGTGAAAGAGTTGGTTAAGCACGAAGCATTTATTTACACGAACCCCAATCGAGTACGCAGTGTATTGGGGGTTTTTGGGCGACTCAACTTACTAGGTTTTCATCGGCTGGATGGGCAAGGCTACGTTTTTTTAGCCGAACAAGTTCTTAAGTTGGATAGGATTAACCCCCAAGTGGCAGCCAGAATTGTGGCGCCTTTTACACATTGGCAGCGTTATGATGAAACAAGGCGTGCTCATATGAAGTCGGCCTTAACACAAATCTTAAATCATCCAAACTTATCAAAAGATGTGTATGAAATTGTTTCTAAGTCACTGGGATAAGCCATTTTTGTTACTTTTTGGGCAAAGGGCTGGGGGATGAGGCATTTAAGTACTCTTTTGATAGTCACCTGTTTGATATTGCCTACGGCAATCTTTGCCAATGAAAGCGATGAGTGGGGTGAACTACTGGCTCCTTCAATGCCTTATTCAATGAGCTGGGATCACCAAAGTGAAGGGGTAAAAGAGGGTGAGCAATCTGTTGAGGATCAATTGCTTAGGGTTGAGCAAGAGATTCTTATCTTAAAAGCGGAATTTGCTTATCAAAATAGTGACCAGAGTGAGTTGAATAATTATATTCATCAGCTTAATACTATGGATATTCTTCCTCGTTTTAAAGAGCGAGTGGCGCGTTTAAAGTTTTTTTTAACGCAAGAGAAAGAAAGGGGTCTCGATGTAGCCATCGAATCACATCTTACGGTAACTGGAATTCAGCCATTGCAATTTCCTATAGGGGGGGGAGAAAATTCTGTCATCGCTGTTTTGCTACCTTTAACAGGGGAGTATGAGCGGGCAGGCAACTCACTTTTAGAGGGCGTAACCGATGCACTAAAAAGTGCAGACTTTGTGGGAACATTGGTGGTTCTGGATACGGCACTTTATGCGAATGCATTTGAAGTTTGGCAGTTGGTGAAAGCGTATGAGCCTGATTTTGTCTTTGGGCCGTTACGTAAAACCATTGCGAATCAATGGCAGTCTTTAAGTACTGGGATTCCTACCTTTTATTTTAATGAGATGGACTTCTTAAATGGGCATGAGAGAGCGCTTTCACCTAGTAAAGTGAAAGGCGTTGAAGTTTTAATGCGCTTTTTAGAGAGGGAGGCTTATCAGGATATACTGGTTTTAACAGATAACCATCCTGCTTCTGAAAAGTTAGAGTCCGCCTTTTATTCATTGTGGCAATCTTTGGATAACAGTGGGAGCTACCAACATCAGCACGTCGATCAAACGGTGGGCGAGGCCGTAGAAATTGCCAGTAATATAAAACACTCAAAATCTCGTAAATCATGGTTTCAATCCTTAACGAATACTCATGTTGTGTTTAAGCCAAGAGCCAGACAAGATTTAGATGTGGTGATCTCCTTTTTTTCTGAGCGCAATGCGATACAGGTAGCAGCGATTTTAGATTTTTACGGTTTTAGCGATACGCCTCGTGTGTGGTACCCTGTTCAAGCCCCGCGTAGCTCTTTTTTCAAAAAAAATCTCTCCTCATTGAATGGCTCTTATGCCGTATTACCGACGTACTTTCAGCGGAATTTTTCTGATGTGACTCAAGAAAAAAATAATATTCAAGGTGAAAGCAATCATTTTGGTCTGTTTTATGCTTTAGGTCAGGTGGCAGGTAAAATTGTAAATAACTCGGCTGTTTCAGATGGCTTAGAGTTGTATATAGAAACGGAGTTTGGGGGTGTTCAATCCAACTCTGTTGGACAATTTTACCTTTTACCGATGATGTATTGGGTAAACCAACGCGAGACTGAAGTACTGTCTAAAATAAGTTTAAGTGAGTAGCACAGCTTATTTTTTAAAACTATTTTAGTTATGTAAGTTTTACCTGTTTTTTCGTTAAGGAAATCGAGAGTGGCAGATTCAGACGAAACCATTGACCCAAATGATTTAGACAGTATTGATGCTTTGCTGGATGAAGCAGAGTTGGATGTTGTTGAAAAAGAGGAAATTGCTTCTGCAGATGCCGATACAGATGCTGAAAAAGATGCGATAGACTCTTTGTTGGGCGAAGCCAATTCAAGCACGGAAACCTTACCGTTATCAGAGCCTGAACAAGAGGAGCCACTGTTACCTGAGCAGGAAGAGGCTCCTCCTAAAGAACCGATTCAAAAAAATGCAGCTGAGTTAGAAAAAAAACAACCTGACGTTAAGAAAGCGGTTTCAGATACTGAACAACCGGCCTTAAAAAAAGCCCCCCCCCTAAAGACAGACATGACGGTGGAAGAGATGGATTCTATAAAAAAACTTATTATTATTTTTGGGTCAGTTCTTACTGTATTGGCTTTAACTGGCATAGGTATTGGAGTTTGGAGTGCTTTAGCGGCTAAAAACTCCGCACTTGATGAAGAGACCTTGACTTTAATTGAATCCATTCAGGTGAACGCTGAGCGTGTTGGTGTGCAGGTAGAGGATTCAAATAAATCTATTCACACGCTTGAGAAGAAGTTGGATGCGCTTAACTTTCAGTTAGAAGGTTTAGCAACGGATTTATTAGAGGCACAACATACTGCATCTCCTGCTCCCACAATGGGCATTATTGATCCTTTAGGGCTTAATGCTGCAAGCACCCATACAGAAAAAACAACCCAATCTCATTCAGTGAAGACCGATGTTAAGCCCGTGAGCCAGGGAGTGGCTTTAGACCCTGAGTCAATTAAGCTTGCGGCTTCGGTAAATAAAAAAATGATTTCAGCTCAGAGACGAATTGATGAAGTTAACCGTAGAGTAAAAGACATTCAATCCAAGCATAAAGCGTTATTGCTGAGTATTAAAAGCCTTGAAAAGCAGATGGTACTACAGCAAAAGAAAGCCGCTTCTAAAGAGCTAGCTACTAAAGAGTTAAAGCAAAAACAAGCGCATAATCCTTACCAATACAGTGCGCCAGATGATACCTATTATGATCAGTCTGTAGGTGATTCTTATCCTTAATGAGTAGATGGATGTATTTAAAAAATTAACCCGTTGCTAGCACCTTGATTGCGTTAGCTTGTAAGAAACATAAAAAGTGGAGAGTAGGACAATGAAAAAACAAACTGTTCTAAAAACGAGTTTAGTTGGTTTAGCCAGTATTTTTGTATTGAGTGGATGCATTCAAAGTAAGCCTTGTTGTTCGGAGGGGGGGGTAAAACCTTCACAGAACCAAGCTGCAAATGCCGTACCATCAGCAAATCCTCAGCCTGTTGCAGCGGTTACAGAAAGTAAGCCTGAATTAATGAAAATATCGGGTATTGGTTATGGTGCTGAAAGTACGTTTGGTGCTTATACGCCAGGGCAACGTCGCTTAATGGCAATTAGAGCGTCTAAATTAGATGCCTATCGAGCTTTAGCTGAGCAGTTGTATGGTATTAAAATTGACAGTAATACCTCTATTTCAACTCTAACGGCAAAAAGTGATAGTTTTAGAGCGCGTGTGAATGCCGTGGTGCGTGGTGCACGAATTGTGAGTGTAACACCTATGGCTGATCGCAACTATGAAACCGTTTTAGAGGTCTATGTTGATAAGCGATTCTTTGAACAAACGTTTGTCTATACCGCCAGTAAGGCAAAAATATTAAGCCCTGAATCTATTTATCAAGTAAGCTCTTATTAGAGTAAGTTGAATAAGGTGGGTTATTTGGAGGCCTTAATATGACACGATATAAAACAATGATTCCGTTAATCTTAGGGTTGTTTATTTGGCAGGGTGTCGCGGATGCGGCAAGTATCAGTACTCGTGTTCGAGTTTTAGAGAGTAAGGTTGCTAAGCAAGATAAAGTGATTAAAAATTCCTTAAAATCACTTCAATCACGAGAGGCTAAGATTGAAAAAAGTTTAATAAAAATGAAAGAGCTAGAGAAAAAAGTTGATAGCCTCTTACCTAAAAAAGGTAAGAACAGTCGATTAGAACGTGCCGATAAACGCTATGCCTTTCCATAGCGTTTTGTCCTATCATTAACCCTCGTTGGTTTCAGTCATATTCTGTGTGAACGCCACACTCCCTGTCTTTGTGTTATTCATTTTAAATTAATAGCAAACACTTCTAAAGCCTGTGATTCAAATCGCAGGTATTTAGTGAATGAAAAATTAAGTTACCAGTATTATTCTAAGATAAGAAAAAATAAACCTTTTTAAGGTTTATCTTGACCTGCTTGTTAATATGCAGGTATTATGCAGTTTAATAAATAGGTATTTAAGATACCTGTTTAAATAATGGAGCTTTGTGTGAGTGATTTTAAAAAAGAATGGGTTACGGGGGGTAAAGTTTAAACTTTCTTAATCATCAAATAAAAATGTGGTTTAGGCTACAAGTAATAGGTAGTATTAGGTAGTGAATAACCTTTGTACTTCATAGAAAGGCTTCGTAAATATATTTTTTTAGATGAGTTTGAAATCTTTATAAACCGTTAAACACTGGAATTCTTTAAAGGAGTTTTTATGGCAGAACGTATTACAAAAAATATGGCTCGCAATATTTATTTTGGGGGAAGTTTATTCGCCATTTTATTGTTTGCGGGTCTTACGATGGATACGGTGCAAAAAGTACCGGAATTGAGTAATGATGTTCAGATTACGGAGGCTGTGGCAAGTGGTAAGAATTTATGGGAGGTGAACAACTGTGTGGGCTGTCATACGATTATGGGTGAAGGGGCTTATTATGCACCAGAACTTGCAAATGTATTTGATCGACGTGGGCAGGCAAATGAAGAGTATTTTAAATCGTATTTACAAGCGTGGATGGCGGCACAACCGTTGCCAAATAATGGACGCCGAAAAATGCCTCAGTTTAATTTAACAGAGCAGCAAGTGAATGATTTAGCGGATTTCTTAATTTGGACGTCTCGTATTGATGATAACGATTGGCCACCGAATATTGAAGGTTAAGGGGGAGTAGATATGAAATACAGTTCACAAATGGTCGCAAAGCCATATTTTATCTTTGCGTTAATTTTGTTGGCAGGTGAGATTCTGTTTGGTCTCATATTAGGCCTTCAATACATTAATGGCGATTTTTTATTTCCAGAAATCCCCTTTAATGTGGCTCGAATGGTTCACACCAATTTATTGATTGTGTTAATTTTATTTGGCTTTATGGGCGCGGCCTATTATTTAGTACCAGAGGAGTCTGAACGAGAGCTTTGGAGTCCGTTATTGGCTAAAATTACCTTTTGGGTATTTGCTGCCGCTGGGGTGGCTACAATTTTAGGGTATCTGTTTGTGCCTTATTCTACGTTGGCAGAGGTCACCTATAACAATCTATTTCCCACAATGGGGCGAGAGTTTTTAGAACAACCGACCATTACGAAAATAGGGATTGTATTGGTGGTGTTATCCTTTATTCTCAACATTGGTATGACCGTCTTAAAAGGGCGTAAAACCGTTATTACTGTTGTGTTATTGACTGGGTTAGTTGGGATGGCCGTGTTCTTCTTGTTCGCGTTCTATTTGCCTGAAAACTTAGTGCTGGATAAGTTCTTCTGGTGGTTTGTCATTCACCTATGGGTCGAAGGGGTTTGGGAGTTGATTTTAGGTGCTATTCTTTCCTTTGTACTGATTAAAGTGACAGGTGTGGATCGTGAGCACATTGATAAGTGGTTATACCTGATTATTGCGATGACATTGGTTTCTGGAATTGTGGGGACAGGGCATCACTACTTCTATATTGGTACGCCTAGTTATTGGCTATGGATTGGATCAATTGCTTCAGCTGTTGAGCCACTGCCTTTTTTCTTAATGGTGTTGTATGCTTTTACTATGGCCAAACAGCGACGCATTGACCATGATAATAAAATTGCACTCACATGGGCAAAAGGGACAGCGGTTATCTCGTTTTTAGGCGCAGGGGTTTGGGGCTTTATGCACACCTTAGCACCTGTAAACTACTTTACCCACGGAACACAGCTTACTGCGGCACATGGTCATTTAGCCTTCTTTGGCGCGTATATTATGATTTTGTTTACCATTATCTCTTACGCTATGCCAATTATGAGAGGTCGAGCTCATGGGAATGGCCCTAAAGCACAAGCGGTAGAACGTGCCTCTTTTTGGCTAATGGTTATTGGAATGTTAGGGGTTACCTTAGCGTTAACCGCGGCTGGGATTGGACAAATTATGATGCAACGCTGGCCTGATACCGAAGCATTAAGCTTTATGGCCACACAGGCTGAGTTAATTCCCATTTATAAAGTACGCTTTGCATTTGGTTTGATGGTATTTACTGGTTTATTAACTTATTTGTATAGTTTCTTTGTAAAAGAAAATACAACAGTTAATGCCTAATCATTTGATATTAAGTTAACAAAAAGGGGAACGTTGGTTTTATGGAAGAGCAAATTGGTAAAGTATGGGATCGATTTTTAAAGAAAAAAATCAATAAGTCGTATGACGATAAACGTGTCTTCTTTACCGATAAACGTAAAGCACTCAATATTTTTTATCACTTACTCGGTGGTGAGAAAGGTAAGGAGTTGCAAATAGCGGATAAGCGCTCTATAAAAACGACTCGAAGTGTGTTGGAGAGAGTTTCAGGCTCTGGCACCACCTTTTTTTTAGCATGGCAAGACGATAAAGGAGTGTATCTTCCTGCATCACTTGCCTACTTTGATAATGAAAAATTGAATGAAATGCATTACTTTTGGTTGGTTGCATTGGCGGCTAAAATGCCTGCTAATGCCCCTAATTTTGCTCAAAAAAATTTACAAATAGCACATGAATTGATTCAAACCTATCCTGGGTTTGAATCCTTTTACCAATCGGCTATTACCTATTTAATTAAAGAACGTTTAAGGCTTTCGATTAAAGACCCTGAACAGCAACGCCATGAGTTGGCATTTATTAACTCTTTAGTGGATAGAGAGTTAATCAATGTCTCCACGTATACCCTCAATAATATTTATCCTTTTCCTCTTTGGTTATACCCTGCACAAACCAGCCAACAGGCTTCGAACTCCTTTGACGATGACGCAGAGCTTGAAAACAGTCCACAAAAATCAGAAAAGACCGAAGAGCTTAAAATGAAAAAGCGCTCAAGCCAGATGGATGATGAAAAAAAATCCGATGGCTTGTTGATCTTTTTGCCCGACTCTTTAATGAGTATTATGGAGCAGGTGAATCTCGATCGAAGTGAAGACGACAGTTTTGATGAAGATGCGCTGTATAACGCCGAAGACCTAGAGGAAATTACCCTTGGGAAAAAACGCGCCAACCTATCGGCTCGTATTAAAATGGATTTGGACTTTGCAGAGGGTGCGGCAGAAGAGTACCCACTAGGAAAAGGCCACTTTATTAATGAGTGGGACTATAAAAAACAGGACTATTTAGAGAATTACGTCTGTATTAAACCGATTATTGATATTAATATTAAGCCGATTGCGCTACCTAAGCGACTGCAAAAAATGGTTAAAAAAATTGCCAGTGAATTGGATTTAATGCAACTGGATCGTATTAAAAACAATAAGTTGCCCTATGGAGATGAAATTAATTTAGACACTTGGATTGAATATTTAGGGCATCAAGATAAATCGTTGCACCCCCAAAAGTTTTATGAGAGTGTTGAGCGAAAATGCAGAGACCTTGCAACCCTTATTTTAGCGGATGTGTCTCTCTCAACCGAGGCAGGAATTACGCAAGAAATTCGCATCATTGATATGATTAAAGACGGTTTAATGGTGTTTTCAGAATCGTTAAATCGTCTGCAAGATCAATTTGCTCTGTATACCTTTTCATCTCTTAAAAACACCAATGTACGTTTTCAAATTATTAAAAATTTTAAAGAGGGCTATTCAGATTTAATTAGAGGGCGAATTGAAAATATTAAACCCGGTTATTACACCCGATTGGGTGCGGCGATTCGAGAGTCCTCTAAAATACTGGATAAGCAACAAACAGCCAATAAACTGCTGTTAATTATTAGTGACGGTAAGCCCAATGATGTCGATCGTTATGATGGTCGTTATGGTATTGAAGATACTAAAAAAGCCATTGAAGAGGCCAAAAGACTGGGTATTACTCCTTTTTGTGTCACCATCGATTTAGAGGCCAAAGACTATTTAGCTTATCTATTTGGTCGCAATGGCTATGTGGTGATTCGTGACAGTAAAAAATTGCCCAAAGTACTCCCTGAAATTTATATGAATTTAACACTGTGAGACTTTTTCACCAGAGGGGTACGAGAGAAAAAAGAGAGAAAATTTGACTGATTGAGGCGGAAAACTCAGGGAATAGCCCGCTATTCACAAGGTTTTCAACAAAAATCAGGCATACTTTAACCTTTTTTATCCGTATATTCTCTCGTGCAAAGATCTCTCTGTAAACACCGACAGAAGTAAAAGGAAGGATTAAATGGATTCGTCATCGTATTTTGCACAAGCCAATGAAGTTGAGTTATTTGAAGCCGCCGCGGCCATGAAGTTACCTATTTTAATTAAAGGGCCTACTGGGTGCGGTAAAACCCGTTTTATTGAATTTATGGGGCAAAAACTGGGGCGAAAAGTCCACACCGTCGTCTGTCATGATGATTTAAGTGCTGCGGATTTAATTGGGCGTCACCTAATTCGAGAAGAGGGAACCTACTGGCAAGATGGTCCACTGACCAAGGCAGTGAGAGAGGGGGGGATCTGTTATTTGGATGAAGTGATTGAAGCCCGAAAAGATACCACCGTGGTACTACACTCATTAGCCGACTATCGACGAGTATTACCCATTGACCGAACAGGAGAGCTGATTGAAGCGCATCCTGATTTTATGTTGGTTGTCTCTTATAATCCAGGTTATCAAAATGTACTCAAAGGTATGAAACCCAGTACCAAGCAGCGGTTTATTGCGTTAAGTTTTGACTATCCCAATGCGGAAATCGAATGTCAAATTATCATGAAAGAGGGCGATGTCAATGAAACGGTGGCACAAAAGCTCGTGACCATTGCGCATGAAATTCGTCGTTTAAAAGAGAGTGATATTCAAGAAGCAGTATCAACACGACTGCTTATTTATGCGGCAAAGCTTATCTCTCAAGGTTTTAACCCCTACGATGCATGTGTACACTCCATTGTGGAATCACTCAGTGATGAAGAGGATGTTTTAGAGGTGCTTAGAACCTTAATTAAGTTACATTTTCTAGATGAAAATAACTAAAGGCACTGCTTAGGAGACCCGTTCAATTGCACTAATAAGCTTAGTGGGATTAAAAGGTTTTACAATCCAGCCCGTTGCCCCTAGTCGCTTGCCTTCTGCCTTCATCTCTTCGCTGGCTTCGGTGGTGAGCATGAGGGTGGGGGTGTACTTGCCATTGGGGTGTTGGCGTAATTTTTCTAAAAACTCTAACCCCGTCATAACAGGCATGTTTATGTCCGATAAAATTACATCAAATTTCTGTTTTTCTACCGCTTGTAATCCCTCTAAACCGTTTTCTGCAAAAGTGAGTTCATAGTGTTCTTGTAATACCTGATTCACTAATTTTCGTAATGAACGAGCATCATCTACATAAAGTACTTTTTTCATTTTCGAATCTTCTTTTTATTTGTGATTAGAGACTTTTTCACGAGTAGCGCGCGACCTTGTTTTTATGCGTATATCCACTCGTGTAAAGGTATCAATTAAAAAAGTGTAGCCCAAAAAAGAAGAGGGGGGGATTTTTTATCTGCTATTTTTAGGAATAATGCGAACTAATCGACTTTAATAGGTGAAAGACGAGGGCGAGGTTGGTATTATAAGCACTATTTATAATCATTGTCTTAAGAACAAAGGAATTTGCATGTTACAAAGTATTCGTGATCGCGCTCAGGGATGGATCGCTTGGGTGATTGTCGGATTAATTATCCTAACATTTGCGTTATTTGGTATTGATCAATACGCACGTGGAGATAAAGTTGTGGTTGTGGCCGAAGTGAATGGTCAGGATATAACGGGTAATGCGTTTTTAACGCTTTATAACCGTCAAAAATCACGTCTTGAAGAGCAGTTTGGTGACATGTATGACCAAGTAGTTGACGATGAAGAGTTGCGTTTACAAGTGTTGGATGCGTTGGTAGAGTCAGAGTTAATGCGCCAATGGGCCAGTGACAAGGGCATGTTGATTACCGATCAGCAGTTGGCTGCGGCGATTCACTCTGCGGAAGTGTTTCAGCAAGATGGTAAGTTTTCGGACAAAATTTACGAAGATGTTTTGATGCGTAATGGAATGAATATTGCCCGTTTTGAGCATGAGCAACGTCAATACTTGTTGGAAGGGCAGTTTTACTCTTTAACAATGGCAGGCAACTTTGCCACCAAGCTTGAAGTGGAGCAGATAGCTAAACTACAAGGTCAAGAACGTGATGTGAGTTATTTGCGCATTGATCAACGTCCTTTTGTAAAGACAGCTAAGGTTTCTGATGAGGCTGTTAAAGAGGTGTATGAGGCAGGGTTAAACACTTATGTAGAGCCAGAAAGAGTATCGGTAGACTATATTGACCTTTCTCAAGCTGAAATTGCTAAAAACATTGAAGTAACGGATACATTAATTCAAGCTTATTATGATGAAAACAGTGCTTTATTTACATTGCCTGAAAAGCGTCATGCGAAACATATCTTAATTTCTGTCGAAGCGGATACCGAAGAAGCCAAGCAGGCGGCTTTGGATACCATTGCTGAAGTACAAGCAAAATTAGCCGCTGGCGAATCGTTTGAAGCTTTAGCTAAAACCTATTCAAAGGATCCTGGTTCAGCAGATTCTGGGGGTGATTTAGGAACCTTTGAGCAGGGAATGATGGTTCCAGAGTTTGATGAAGTAGTGTTTGCTTTGGAGGTCGGTCAGGTAAGTGAACCGGTTAAAACGGACTTTGGTTATCATATTATTAAACTGGAAGGCATTGCTCCTAAACAAACTCAACCGTTAGAAACGGTTAAAGCAGATGTGATTGAGCAGTACAAAATGGAGCAGGCTGAGCGTCAGTACTTTGATCTATTAGAGCAGCTCACTACGGTTGCGTATGAGCAGTCAGATAGCTTAGAGCCAGCGGCAGATGTGGTTGGACTTAAAGTTCAAACCTCTGAGCTGTTTAGCCAAGAGGGGGGTGCGGGAGACATTTTATCGAACCCTAAAGTCTTGAATACGGCATTTTCAGATGAGTTGTTGAATGAAAAAATGAACAGTGAAGCCATTGAACTAAGTGCTAATCGTTCAGTGTTTATTCGAGTAAATAATCATGTTGAACAACGTCAAAAACCACTGTCTGAAGTAGCTGAAGTCATTAAAATGAGTTTAGTTCGCCAAGCCGCGATTAAAGAAGCCGCGGCATTAGCCGAGCAACTTCTGGCTAAAATTAATGCGGGTGAAAACCCTGAGTCATTAATGCGTGATGGTATTGAATGGAACACGGTGGGTTGGATTGCTCGTGACACTCAAAAGTTATTACCTCAAATGGTGAGTGAAGCCTTTAAGGTAGCTAAACCAACGGAAGAGGGGGCTAGTTCATGGGGTATCTTTCAGCTAACCACAGGCGATACGATTTTGCTTCAAGTCTCTGGTGTAAGAACCCAGCCGATTAGTGACACAGATAAAATAGCGCTTAAACGTGCATTTGCAGACCTGTTCGGTCAAGCACAATATAAAGGTCGTTTAGAAGGCTTAATGAGTAAAGCGGATATTGTAAGATTGCCCGCGTATCAAACGGTAAAATAAACGGTTGATGCTTTACTTGGAGTAATTGAAAATACTCAAAACTAAAAAAGCCCCAGTATCCTCATTGAGAATACTGGGGCTTTTTTAGTTTTGAGAAAGGAGGGGGTAAATATTTCCCTGTTTTTTTCATTAACTCATAAATTTAATCTTGTTTAAATAAACTGGTGACTTTATTGGAATGATCTTCCTCATTTGAAGGGTCATTTTTATCATCACTGTCTAGTTTAAAACGCAGCGCATCGGCCAAGTATTTTTTACGTGACCAAATCAATCCCCAGCGAGAACCCCCTACTTGATCCCATAATAGAGCAGAGCGAATACCCGCAAGCAGCAGTGCTCTAATTTTATTTGCGGTACGGCTATTTTGTAAATGACCGTGTTGGCCGTTTACAATAATGCGTGGGTTTACTTGGCTGATGTTTTCAGAGTAAGCGCGTGCAATGGAGGCGATGACATTATCGTGTTCTTGGCCAAAATGTGCTTGTTGGCTTTTGGCGACCTCCAGAATTTGGGTTACTTTTTGCAAGGGTTCACCGAGTTTCATCAGTTTTTTTTCTAAAATCATCAAGCTTAATACATAACGGGTTATTTCAAGGCTTCGAGCTTGAGTGGCCGATTCCGACTTCATTTGATTGAGTAAGCTATTTACCCCCACTTGAATATTGGCAAGATCCCCTCCAAATACATCCAGTGTTTGTTTGGGGTTATCGCAAAATAGCGATTGAATACAAGTGCGATAAGCCACTTCATCTGTTTTGCCGGTGGTCGCCAAGTCGTGAACCAGTTGGGCGGCTTGATAAATGCCTATTAACGCTAAACTACGATCTTCTTGAGTGTATTCGGTCATGTTTGAGAAGCCTTTAAAAAATGTTTTAAGTTTATTCGGGTTTAGAGTATTGCATCGCTGGAGGCGTGTAAACGTTGATCAATAATTCCCCCCCCTAGGCAATCATTGTCTTTATAAAACACAATCGATTGCCCAGGTGCAATCGCCCATTGGGTTTCATTAAACTGAACCAATAGACGGCCATTATGTGCTTGTATAATTTGACAAGGTTGCTCTTCTTGGCGATAGCGTACCTTAGCTTTTAATGGCGTATTAAGGGGGGGGGAAATTCCTGAGACCCAATCCAAGGTATCTGCTACTAAAAATTCGTGTTGTAGCAGAGGGTTTTGTTTGCCCTGTACAGCAATAAGTTTATTGTTTTTAAGGTCTTTATCGGCGGCATACCACGGATCATTGCCCGTGCCGTGTCCACCGCCTACACCTAAGCCTTTACGTTGTCCAAGGGTGTGGTACATCAAGCCATCATGTTTACCAATGACATTGTCAAATTCATCGACAATATCACCAGGTTGTGCGGGGATAAATTGCTGTAAAAAATCTTTAAATTTACGTTCACCAATAAAACAGATGCCGGTGCTGTCTTTTTTATTGTGAGTGATTAAGCCAGCCTCTTCGGCCATTTTTCGTACCAAAGGTTTTTCAAGTTCACCCACTGGAAACAGTGTTTTTTGTAACTGGTGTTGTTGCAACGTATACAAAAAATAACTTTGGTCTTTATTGTTGTCTACCCCTTTTAAAAGGTGGCAGGTGCCATCTTCATCGTAACCAATTCGAGCATAATGCCCTGTGGCAATGTAGTCCGCGCCCAGCTCTAATGCGTGTTGTAAAAAGGCTTTAAATTTCACCTCTTTATTGCATAAAATATCAGGGTTGGGAGTGCGTCCTGATTTGTACTCTTCTAAAAAGTGTTTGAACACGTTATCCCAATATTCGCCCGAAAAATTTTCAATGTGTACGGGAATGTCCAACACCTCGGCCACTTTAAAGACATCTTTTAAATCTTCTGCAGCGGGGCAGTAGTCGTCCGTATCATCGCCCTCCCAATTTTTCATAAACAAGCCTTCGACATCATAGCCTTGCTGTTTAAGAAGTAGGGCGGCCACAGAGGAGTCTACGCCACCCGATAGGCCAACAATGACTTTAATGTTTGAGTTGTTTGTGTGATTCATAAAAAGGTTTGCTCAAATAAATACGGTTAATTTCGGCTATTTTAACAGTAATGATTGTCCAGGTTCTAACTCTTGCAAGCTCCAATCCCCTATTTTAATGCGCACTAATCTCAGGGTCGGAAACCCCACCGCAGCGGTCATACGCCGAACTTGACGATTTTTACCTTCAGTAATCGTCAGTTCTATCCAACTGGTGGGAATGTTTTTTCGTTCACGAATCGGTGGGTTTCTATCCCATAACCATAGGGGGGGGGAAATTTTTTTGGCCTGTGCTGGACGGGTTAAGCCATCTTTCAAAGGTACTCCTTTTTGCAATTGCTTGATCGCCTCTGAGGTCACGTCGCCTTCCACTTGCGCTAAATAGGTTTTGGGCAGTTTGTGTTTAGGGTCGGATATTTTATGTTGCAGTTTGCCATCATTGGTTAGCAACAAAAGCCCTTCACTGTCACGATCTAATCGGCCAGCAGGGTAAAACCCTTTGTGTGAAATGTAATCGGCCAAATTTTCTCGGCTACTGGCGTGAGTGCTGTCATCGGTAAACTGGCATAGAACGTTAAAGGGTTTGTTAAATAAGAGCAGGTTGCTCATAAATAGATTCCTGAAGTATTTTTCCTGAACTCCAGATAGAAAATACGTTATAGCACAAGCCCTTGACACACCTAGCAAATTTAAAAAATAACACATCACCCATAAGGTAACGTTGTCTTTTTTGAATTCACTATGCACATCAACTGCCTGCACTCTAATTCGTATTTCTATTTGGGGATCAGGGAATTTTAAATATTTTTTGAGTACAGTGCGTTAAAATAGCCCTCATTCTAACATTTTTAATCTTTAAAGCCTTTATTCAAGCAGGCTCTTAGCAAGGAAATCCCATGTCTGAACACGCTAAAATTATCTATACTCTAACCGATGAAGCCCCTGCACTGGCCACCTATTCACTGTTGCCAATTGTCAGAGCATTTACAGCCGCAGCCGATGTAACGGTTGAAACACGTGATATCTCATTAGCGGGGCGTATTATCGCCAACTTTTCAGACTGCCTTACACCTGAACAGCAAATCGGTGATGCACTGGCCGAGCTAGGCGAGATGGCCAAACGTCCAGACGCTAATATTGTGAAGTTACCAAATGTGAGTGCTTCAATTCCACAACTGGAAGCCGCTATTGCTGAGTTGCAAGCCAAAGGCTATGCACTGCCAAACTATCCAGCCAATCCAACAACGGATGAAGAGAAAGCCATAAAAGCCACTTACTCTAAAGTATTGGGCAGTGCGGTTAACCCAGTGTTGCGAGAAGGTAATTCTGATCGTCGTGCTCCGCCATCGGTTAAAAATTACGCCAAGAAAAACCCACACTCAATGGGCGCATGGTCTGCGGACTCTAAAACCCATGTAGCAAGCATGAGCGAAGGAGATTTTTACGGTTCTGAAAAATCCATGACTGTCGCCGAAGATACTACCTTTACCATTGAGTTTGTCGGTAAAGACGGTTCTACTCAGCGTTTAAAAGAGAGTGCGCCACTACAGGGGGGGGAAATTATTGATGCCTCTGTAATGAGTCAATCAGCCTTAAGAGCTTTCTTAGCCGAGGCCATTGCCGAAGCAAAAGCGCAGGGAATTTTATTCTCAATTCACATGAAAGCCACCATGATGAAAGTCTCCGATCCAATTATTTTTGGACAAGCGGTCGAGGTCTTTTTTAAAGATGTATTTGAAAAACACGCCAATACCTTTGCACAACTGGGTGTAAACGCCAGCAACGGGTTGGGTGATGTATATGCCAAAATTGAAACTTTGGATGCAGATAAAAAATCCGAAATTGAAGCCGATTTACAAGCGGTGTTTGCTGCACAACCCGATGTAGCAATGGTTGATTCAGACAAAGGCATTACCAACTTAAATGTACCCAGCGATGTCATTATTGATGCCTCCATGCCTGCGATGATTCGTGCCTCTGGGCAAATGTGGAACAAAGAGGGCAAACAGCAAGACACCTTAGCGGTCATTCCTGATCGTTGTTATGCCGGCGTATTTGAAGAGACTATTAATTTTTGCAAACACCATGGCGCGTTCGATCCAACCACTATGGGCTCTGTACCCAATGTCGGCTTGATGGCACAAAAAGCCGAAGAGTATGGTTCGCACGATAAAACCTTTCAAATGGCTGCCGCAGGAACCGTTAAAGTGGTCGCTGAAAATGGCGATGTGTTGTTAGAGCAGCCAGTTGAAAAGGGCGATATTTTCCGCATGTGTCAGGTTAAAGATGCACCGATTCAAGACTGGGTAAAATTAGCCGTAAAACGCGCCCGTGCAACAGGTAACCCAGCGGTATTCTGGTTAGACACCGCACGTGCGCACGATCACCAACTGATTGAAAAGGTCAATCACTACCTATTAGATCACGACACTAAAGGTTTAGAACTGCACATTATGGCTCCAGAAGAAGCCACGCGTTTTACACTGCGTCACGTAAAAGATGGCAAAGACGTTATTTCGGTAACGGGCAACGTACTGCGCGACTACTTAACCGATCTGTTCCCAATTTTAGAGCTGGGTACATCTGCCAAAATGCTCTCCATTGTGCCATTGATGAATGGCGGCGGATTGTTTGAAACGGGTGCGGGTGGTTCAGCCCCTAAACACGTACAACAACTGCAATCAGAAAATCACCTACGTTGGGACTCATTAGGTGAATTTTTAGCCCTAGCGGTTTCGTTAGAGCATTTAGCAGCCACGTTTGACATGCCCAAAGCCCAAGTGCTTGCCACAGCATTGGATGCAGGAACCGCTAAATTCTTAGAAGAGGATAAGTCGCCTTCACGTAAAGTAGGCGAGCTAGACAATCGAGGCAGTCACTTCTATTTAGCCATGTACTGGGCACAAGCTCTGGCTGCACAAAATGATGATGCTGCCCTAAAAATGCGTTTTACCCCCGTAGCCGAAACACTCGCCAAACAAGAAGCAACCATTGTTGCTGAACTAAACGGTGTACAAGGCCATACAGTTGAATTGGGTGGTTATTACTATCCAACGCCTGAGTTAGTGGCTGATATTATGCGTCCAAGTAAAACACTTAATGCGATTGTTGAGGGAGTTTAGTTGTATTGGTCACCTAAAATAGAGAGGCTGAAATACCTCGTTATATATTAAAGGTGATTAGAAATAAGACAGAACTTATCAGCACAATTGATTGTTGATCAAAGCAATACATGAAAAAAGAAGGGAGGGCTTGTTTGAATCTTTATATTCAGCAAGCTCCTCCCTTTTTTTTGGGGGGAGCATGCCGTATAACTTAATAGATTTAAACTTGTTAAGTCAAGGCTTGACCTCTGCTTTTTAACCTAGTCACAATAGGTTAACTCCGTATGATAAGCACGTAATAAATGACGCATATCATCTAATAAAGAACTTTTTTGAGTAGAATGGGACATGATAAACAATCTCCTGAAAGTACTGGCTCAATGAACGAGCTAATGACAGATTATCCATGTAATACGGATATAAAGTCAAATTAACAGAAAAACTGGATGGTTCTGTTAATTTGACCTGTTAGAGAGTATATTCACGGGTAGATGGGCAATAATGCCTTATACTAAATGTTAGCAGTCAAAACATCCACCAAAAGTACACTTGGAAAAATCATGAAAGATGAATATAAGCGCTGGTTAGTACAACAAAAATATCAAGCAAATACCATTGCCGCACAACTCCACAGAGTTGGTAGAGTAGAAGAGTATTATGGAAGTCTTGATGAGCACTTTGATAAAGATCAGTTAACCGAGGTTGTATCTATGCTGGTCTATTCAAAAAATGATGAGAGGAACAATCTACCCAATCCATCCAAAATCCCCTTTGATGGAAATCCTTACACAAACCTGGCTTCATATCGTGATTCTGTCAACCGTTATCGAAAATACAGATTAGATAATTCAATAATAATTGAAGAAAATGAATC
>WFQP01000134.1 GCA_015487015.1 Thiomicrorhabdus sp. | reverse complement strand
GATCCCATTCCGAACTCAGTAGTGAAACGTCTTAGCGCCGATGGTAGTGTGGGAGGTCCCATGTGAGAGTAGGTCATTGCCAAGCTTATATTCTGAAAGCCCGCCATAGCATTGCTGTCGCGGGCTTTTTTTTGGCTTAAATTTTGTGTTTATGTTAAAAAGGCCAAAATGATATTCCCTCCGCTTTCTTCTTAAGAGCATTCAAAAAACCTTACAATTTAATAATCAGCCCCCTCTGTTTCAATTTGAGAGTGGCTTTTTTGGGTTGGCTGTTTTAAAAGAGTGTCCAGTTTTTGATTATTGTAGCGGTTTTATTTTCAGAGAATGGCACGATAAAGATGGGAGTTTTTGTGTAGGAAGTAAGGCCTTCGGCATAGTTATAAGAATGGTTTGTAACATGATTGATAATGATGGAGTGCAGTTTAAGCCCAGAGTTTTGAATAGCTTCAATTGTTAAGAGAGTTTGATTGATGCAGCCAATACGGTTTGCGACGACTAAAACGATAGGATACTTGAGTTGAATAGCAAGGTCTTTATTAAGCCCATTAAGCGCTATAGGAGAGTAAAATCCACCTGCACCTTCGATAAGAGCTATTGAATTAAGATTGTTCGTTTCACAAGCTCGTTTTAAGTCTTGAATGCTGATGTTTAGGTTTGCTTCTTGAATGACACGCTGTGGTGAAATGGCGGGTTCAAATTGATAAGGGCAAATGATATTTAGAGGGTCGGAAGATTGACATGCTTGCTGTAAAAATAGAGCATCTTCTGAGAGAAGTGTGTGGTTGGCTTGAAGAATACAGCCTGAAGCAATTGGTTTTCTCGGTGAAACTGAAAAATTTTGCTTGATGAGTGTGGTTGCGATACAGCAAGCGATGAATGTTTTTCCAACGTCGGTATCAGTACCGGTAATGAAAATACCGGTAGAACAGTTGTCTATTTGTGTCGATTGAGTTTTCTGCTTGGTATCCATTAGTATAGGTTATAAATTTTCGGTTAAGCGTGCTTGTGCTTCTTGGTATTTATCAAATGTTTGGTTAACAATATCAGCAGGAAGCTCAGGTGCTGTTTCAGGGTTTTTGTCCCACTCTAAGCTTTCAAGGTAGTCTCGAATATATTGTTTGTCAAAGCTGGGAGGGTTTTTTCCTACTTTGTAGCTTGAAGAGGGCCAAAATCGAGAGCTGTCAGGTGTTAAGGCTTCATCGATTAGATAGATGTTACCTTTGGAATCCTCTCCAAATTCAAATTTGGTGTCTGCAATAATAATGCCGCGCTGTAGCGCAAAATCTGCTGCGTACTGGTAGAGTGCTAAGCTGATCTCTCGAACTTTTTCAGAACGTTTTTTCCCCATGATTTTAATGAGTTGTTCCATGCTGATATTTTCATCGTGATCCCCTTGCGCAGCTTTGGTTGAGGGGGTAAAAATAGGCTGTGGGAGTTTTTCTGCAAGTTGCATCTTTTTAGGTAGAGAGATACCACAGACACTTTGTGTTTTTTGGTACTCCTTCCAACCCGAACCAACTAGATAGCCTCGAACAATGGCCTCTACAGGCAACGGTTTGAGTTTTCGTACAATCATGCCCCGACCATCCAGTTCCTGAAGTTCCTCTGGAGTGAGATAGTCTGATAGGCACATGTCTGAAGCAAGTTGGTTGGGTACGATCTCTTCCATCTTATGCATCCAAAATTGGGGCATCTCAGTTAGAATTCTTCCTTTTCCTGGAATGGGTGTAGGTAGAATGGCATCAAATGCAGAAATTCTATCTGTTGTGACGATGAGTAAGTGTTGCTCATCAATATCATAAATATCTCGCACTTTTCCTTTGTTAATTAAAGGAACACTGGTTAGATTGGATTCATAAAGAGCTTGCATAAAAAGTCCTAGTCTTTGGTATCAGATAATTTCCGGCGTTGTTTATAAGGGTACTTTAAACTGCCGTAACGTAAGATTAAAGTAGAAATTGTAATTAATATAATAGTGATAGCCACGGCAATAATTTCCCACTCATTAAGTTCCTTCATGTCTAAAATGAGGTAACGTGCTAAAGCAATGATGGCGATATAAAGCGGAAGGCGAATGGGTAGTTTCCCAGACTCAAGGTAGATTGCAACCATAGCAAGTACTTCGAGGTATAAAAAAAGTAAGAGAAGATCGCCAAGTGTAACGGTTCCATTCTCAAACATTATTATAACGGCATGTGCCCCAGCAATCGTTGTTGCGATGGCGATCACGATCAGGCCAATAAATTCGACCAAGTGAATGCTTTTTTTAAGAATTTTTTCTGCGGGGGAGCTGAATTTTAAGCTTGGGACAGCGGGTTCTTTATTGTTTGGTCCCTCTGATGTTCCAGTGTTCATAAGATGCCCCTATTGACTTAGGTTAGAAGTAGTTAAAGTATATTTTTTTAGAGTAAAAATCCAGTATTTAATGAGATGATTTTTTTGTATAAGTAAGATGACGAGCCTTCGTTTAAGGTTTATTTGATCGGACGTAACTGAAAAACAGCCTTTTTTTGCTCATTTTATAGGATGCTGGTAAAATGCATGGATTATTTATCGTTTATTAAAATTAAGGTGTTTTAACATGGCTAAACAAGAAAACTGGATCGCTCCTTCA
Organism: Thiomicrorhabdus sp.; assembly: GCA_015487015.1. Classification (GTDB taxonomy): domain Bacteria; phylum Pseudomonadota; class Gammaproteobacteria; order Thiomicrospirales; family Thiomicrospiraceae; genus Thiomicrorhabdus. The sequence goes on along the minus strand of WFQP01000134.1, from coordinate 8,721 downwards.
ATATTATCAGCAGACTTTTCCCAGCTAGGAAAGGATGTTAAGGATGTGATTGCCTCAGGTGCAGATGTTGTTCACTTTGATGTAATGGATAATCACTATGTACCTAACTTAACGATTGGTCCATTGGTCTGTGATTCATTGAAAAATTTTATGGTTAGAGAAGGCGTGAATGCACCGATTGATGTTCATTTGATGGTTAAGCCTGTTGATCGTATTATTGGTGACTTTGCATCGGCTGGTGCAGATATTATTACGTTCCACCCTGAATCGTCTGAGCATATTGATGGTTCTTTAGGCTTGATTAAAAATGCAGGTTTGAAAGCAGGATTAGTTTTTAACCCAGCGACGCCTTTAAGCTACCTTGAGCATGTTATGGATAAGATTGATATGATTCTAATCATGTCTGTTAATCCAGGTTTTGGTGGTCAAGCATTTATTGATCAGTCTTTAGAGAAATTACGTCAAGCACGTCAATTGATTGATGCATCGGGTCGTGATATTCGTTTAGAAATTGATGGTGGCGTAAAAGCAGAAAATATTGCTGAAGTTGCGGCAGCGGGTTGTGATACTTTTGTTTCAGGTTCGGGTATTTTTGGAAAAGCAAATGCTGCGGATGCTAACCGCTATGACAGCATTATTAAAGAAATGCGTGATGCGCTTGCAAACGCTTAATGTTGATTAACAAATAATTTAAAGCGCTTAGTAGTTGTCTTTGTAATAAAAGATGGCTTTTAATAAAAAAAACGCTGGTGTCTTGTTGTTAAGGCGCTGGCGTTTTTTGTTATTCAGAGGTTTTTTAGAGGTCTCTGGTATAACCTTCTAGGATAAAAAATAATACATATGCAAAAAATTAATCCAGAATTTGTTTTGATTGATTTAGATGGTACCTTGATCGACAGTGTTCCTGACTTGGCTTTCTGTGTGGATGCAATGATGAAACGGATTGGATTGCCTGAACGAGGGCAAAGTGCTGTTCGACAGTGGGTTGGGAATGGTGTACAGCGTTTAGTTGAGCGCGCACTGGTAAACTCAGTGGATGGCATGCCTGATACTTCCATTATGAACAAAGCCTATCCTATTTTTTTAGAGCTTTATGCAGAAAATAATTCACAGCGTTCTAAGGTTTATGACGGGGTTGTTGAGGGTATTGCTTGGATGAAGGGTAATGGTTATCGTGTTGGATGTGTCACAAATAAAGCCGAAGCATTTACGATTCCATTGCTGAAAGATAAAGGTCTATTTGATCTATTTGAAGTGATTGTCAGTGGCGATACTTGTGCTGAAAAAAAACCTCACCCAATGCCTCTATTGCATGCGGCTCAGTTAATGGGGGTAGGGACTGATAATGCTTTGATGATTGGAGATTCTCGTTCTGATGTCAAGGCTGCCCGTGCAGCAGGTTTTGCTATTTTTTGTATGACCTATGGCTATAATCATGGTGAAGACATTCGTAACTATGAGCCTGATGTGGTGATGAACTCTTTTATGGAGTTACCGAACTACTTATTAGAGAAAAGAGGCGGCGGATAAGAATGGCCTTTTTAAAGGCGCTATTACTTGAGGTTTTTAGACCCGTTATTTGTTTAGTTTCGGGCATTCGACGTTTTATTTTATTTAAAAAACTAGCAAAACAATCACGTAACAAGGTAGGCAGTGAATGAGCGATGTAGATTTTGTCAATTTAGCCAAGCAAGGGTTTAACCGAATTCCATTAATGCGGACGGTTTTATCTGATTATGATACGCCGTTAAGTGTCTATCATAAATTGGCAAAAGGGCCTTACTCATACCTTTTTGAATCGGTTCAAGGGGGGGATAAATGGGGACGTTACTCAATTATTGGTTTGCCTTGTCGAACTCGACTGTTAATTAATGGTCACCATATTCAGGAAATTTTCGATGGAAAAGTAATTCAGCATCAAGTGTCAGAAGATCCTTTGGCTTGGATTGAGGCGTATCAAAAAACCTTTAAAGTATTTCCCTCGGGTGGTATGCCGGTGTTTAGTGGTGGTTTAGTTGGTTATTTTGGCTACGATACGGTTCGTTATGTTGAAGAGCGCCTTAAGAATAGTGAGCCAGAGAAAGATGATATTGGGGCGCCAGATATTGAGCTGTTAGTTTCTGAAGAATTGGTGGTGTTTGATAATTTAAGTGGGCAAGTGCATGTGATTGTGCATGCAGACTTAACGAAAAAAAATGGAGAGGCGGTTGCGTTAGCACGTTTGGATGCGTTGTCTTTAAAATTGAGTCAGCCGATGGCCATGCCGGAAGATCAAGCGAGCCATGAAACAATTTCTGAAGAGGATTTTAAATCCAGTTTTGGTGAGGAGGCCTTTAAGAAAGCGGTATCTACAATACAGGACTATATTTTAGCAGGGGATGCGATGCAAGTCGTGATTTCGCAGCAAATGTCCGTGCCTTTTCAGGAGCAGCCCATTGATTTATATCGAGCGCTGCGTTATTTAAACCCATCGCCGTATATGTTTTTTATGGATATGGGGGGGGTAAAAATTGTAGGCTCTTCTCCTGAAATACTGGTTCGTTTAGAGGATAGTCAGGTGACGGTTCGTCCTATAGCGGGAACACGTCGACGTGGTGATACGCCAGAAAAAGACTTGGCCTTAGAGCAGGACTTGTTAAATGACCCTAAAGAGCTGGCGGAACATCTTATGCTTATTGATTTAGGTCGTAATGATGTGGGGCGAATTGCACAAACTGGATCGGTAGAGTTAACGGAAAAAATGCTGGTAGAACGCTACTCTCATGTTATGCATATTGTTTCAAATGTGAATGGAAAAATTAAACCAGATATGAGTGCAATGGATGTACTGCGAGCGACGTTTCCTGCAGGAACGGTTTCTGGTGCGCCTAAGATTCGTGCCATGGAGATCATTGATGAATTAGAGCCTGTTAAGCGAGGTATTTATGCTGGTGCAGTAGGCTATTTAGGCTGGCATGGTAATATGGATACGGCGATAGCCATTCGTACCGCTGTTATTAAAGATAATCGGTTGTTTGTACAGGCTGGAGCTGGAATTGTTGCTGATTCAGACCCACAACTTGAATGGGATGAAACTATGAATAAAGGGCGAGCTATTTTCAGTGCCGCTAAGTTTGTGACAGAAGGGCTAAAAACCGATAACCCAGCATTAAAATAAATTGCATTAGAGTGAATCGTGTTAAATCAAATTACTTCAGAACAACAGTAGGCAGATAAGAAACATGCTATTAATGATTGATAATTATGACTCCTTTACGTATAACTTGGTTCAATATTTTGGAGAGCTGGGGCAAGAGGTAGAGGTCTATCGTAATGACCAGATAACCATAGAGGAAATTGAAGCGCTTAATCCTCAATACTTAGTCATTTCTCCAGGGCCTTGTACGCCAAATGAAGCGGGTATTTCGGTGGCGGCCATTTTGCATTTTGCAGGAAAAATCCCGATTATGGGGGTTTGTTTAGGTCATCAAAGTATTGCTCAAGCATTTGGGGGTAAGATTATTCGTGCGAAACAGGTTATGCATGGCAAAACCTCCGATGTTTATCACCATAATGTAGGAATGTTTGCTGGTTTGCAAAATCCGGTACAAACGACACGCTACCACTCTCTGGTTATTGACCAAGGCGTGCTGCCATCTTGCTTAGAGATCACGGCTTGGGTTCAAAATGAACAGGGTAATCTGGATGAAATAATGGGGGTTCGACATAAAACGTTGCCTATTGAGGGGGTTCAATTTCACCCTGAATCCATTTTAACAGAGCAAGGGCTTGATATGCTCAAGAACTTTTTAGAGCAACATGCATCGGGCTCATAGATATTAACGAACGGAAAACAGTATGGAACTCAAGCACGCATTAGAACAACTATTGGACCGTCAAGAATTGCATGAAGAGCAGATGATATCGGTGATGCAGCAACTTATGTCTGGTCAAGCTACTCAAGCACAAATTGGTGCAATTTTGACCGCGTTACGAATGAAAGGAGAGACCTTAGCTGAAGTGACCTCCGCGGTGAAGGTGATGCGGTCTTTAGCCACACCCGTTGTGCTGAAAGATACCTCTAAGTTGGTCGATACCTGTGGTACAGGTGGTGATGGTGCAAATACGTTTAATATTTCGACCGCTTGTGCATTTGTCGTGGCTTCGGCAGGAGGTGTTGTTGCAAAACATGGTAATCGATCCATTTCAAGTAAGTCAGGAAGTGCGGATGTTCTGGAGGTTGCAGGCGTTAATTTAGCTTTAACACCCGAGCAAGTAGCGGAGTGTATTCAAGAGACGGGTGTTGGATTTATGTTTGCTCAAGCTCATCATGGCGCAATGAAGCATGTGATTGGAGCGCGTAAAGAGATGGGGGTTCGAACTATCTTTAACTTATTGGGTCCCTTAACAAACCCCGCTGGAGCACCTTATCAAGTGGTTGGCGTCTATCATAAATCACTGACAACACTGTTTGCAAAGGTGCTTCAGCAATTAGGCTCTAAGAATGTAATGGTTGTTCACGCTGAAGACGGGTTGGATGAGATCAGTATTGCAAGCAAAACGACCGTTGCGGAGTTAAAAGAGGGTGAAATTCATCACTGGGAAATTGATCCTTATGACTTGGATATGGATCATGTTAATTTAGCCGATCTTTCTGTGGACTCTGCACAAGATAGTTTAAATATTATTCGTTCTGTTTTTGCCAATACTGACAGTGCAGCAAAAGATATTGTTTGCTTAAATTCTGGTGCAGCACTGTATGTTGCAGGCCTTTCGAATACCTATGAAGAAGGGGTCACACTTGCTCGAACCGTTATTGCGAAAGGGTTGGTTCAGAAGAAGTTTAATGAGTTTATTTTAAAAACTCAGTCATTTTTGTAAGTTATTACGTTTGCGCCAGATGACGAGTCACCTTCGACGCTATGCTCTATTTTTTATGGGTGGGCTTTTTTTTTGTTTGGGATTGGTTGGGGTTTTACTACCGATTTTACCAACGACCCCCTTTATGATTTTAGCGGCGATGTGTTTTGCCAGTAGTTCACCTAAATTTCATCAGGCACTCTTAAATAATCGTTGGTTTGGTGATGATTTGCGTCGTTGGGAGGTCAGTCACACAATGAAGCGTAGTACTAAAAAGCGCGCGACGGTTGTGATTGTATTGAGTTTTAGCATTTCGGTTATAGTGTTGTGGGGCGAACTATTTTTGCAAGGTATGTTATTGGTAATTGCAGCGTTATTGTTATTTTTTCTTTGGAGAATTTCTGAAGAGCAGTCTGATTAAGGGCTGTCTTTGAGGATGAAGTAGTTTCCCCCCTCCCTCTCTTTTAGAGGTTTTATTTTTTTAGGTATTTATTTTAAGCAAGGATTTCAGGATGAGTGGTACTCCAACCATTTTAAAAAAAATTATTTTACGGAAGCTTGAAGAGATTCAGCTGGGTTGCGATAAAGTTTCGTTGCGTGAGATGAAAAAGCGTGCACTGCTCGCACCAGAAACAAGAAGTTTTGTGGCAGCCATGCAAGCAAAATTAGATTCAGGTCAGTCAGCTGTAATTGCTGAAATTAAAAAAGCTTCGCCAAGCAAAGGCGTACTAAGAGAACCATTTGATCCCGTTGACATTGCACAAAGTTATGCAAAAAATGGGGCTGCGTGTTTATCTGTTTTAACAGATAAAGATTTTTTTCAAGGGTCTAATGCTTATTTGCAGCAGGTACGTGAGTCGGTGGATTTGCCCATTATTCGTAAAGATTTTATTGTAGATGATTATCAGGTTTATGAAGCACGTGCGATAGGTGCGGATTGTATTTTACTGATTGCAGCGGCGATTGGTGATGCTCAAATGTCAGAGCTCACGCAAACAGCGATGACGTTGGATATGGATGTGTTGATTGAAGTGCATAATGAAGAAGAGCTTGAGCGCGCTTTGCAACTGCCGTTGCCAATGATTGGTATTAATAATCGGGATTTACACAGCTTTGATGTCTCTTTAGAGAATACCATTAATATGTTGGATAAAATTCCTGAAGACCGTATCGTTATTACAGAAAGCGGTATTTTAGCTAGAGAGGATGTTCAAAAAATGCGTGCAAATGCGGTTAACAGCTTTTTGGTTGGAGAGGCGTTTATGCGTGCAGAGGATCCGGGTAAAAAATTATCAGAGCTGTTTTTTTTAGAATAATTTCTCCCCCCCCCCTCTTATACCTTTGTTAAAAGATTAAAAGAGGGGTTGTATTTAAATTAGGAAAATATAAAGGATTAGTATGACAACAGTGGTTAAATGGCAAGGTAAGATGGCATTTGAAGCAACAACGGAAGGGGGGCATTCCGTTTTAATGGATGCGTCTCCTGAAGTGGGTGGTGAAGATAGAGGGCCTCGCCCTATGGAAATGGTTTTGATGGGGTTAGGAGGCTGTACCGGGATAGATGTTGTTCTGATGCTGCAAAAAGGTAAGCAAGCGGTGACAGACTGCCAAATTGAAATTAGTGCAGAGCGCTCAGGCTCTGTTCCTAAGGTTTACAGTAAAATTCACGTACACTTTAAGATTATTGGAACGGAGTTAAATGAAAAAAAGGTCAAACGTGCGGTTGACCTCTCTGCTGAAAAGTACTGTTCAATATCTAAAATGCTTGAAGCAACGGTTACTATGTCACATGACTATGAAGTGATCGAGAGTGCTTAAGTTTATTTTAATGACAGCACTGTTTTGATGGCACTAACCATTCCATCCGTAAGTTGTTGTAGTTGCGTTTGTGGAATGTTATAGGCTGGCATTGTATAAATAAGCTTTCCAAAAGGGCGTAACCATACGCCTTCTTGTACCGCAACTTTTTGTATCTCCTCTCCAAGGTCAGCTTGTTCTAGCTCAATAACACCGATTGCTCCCAATACTCGGCTCTCTTTGATTCCTGGTTGATCGTTGAGAGGTTGCAGTGCGTGTATTAAGTGCTTCTCAATCCGTTGAATGTTTTGCTTCCATGGTGAGGATAAAAGCAAGTCAATGCTGGCTACTGCGGTGGCACAAGCCAAAGGGTTGGCCATAAAGGTTGGCCCATGCATTAATAGTCCGGAGCTTCCTTGGCTAATCGTTTGGCTGACGTTTGTGGTTGCGAGTGTGGCCGCAAGGGTTAAGTTTCCACCAGTAAGTGCTTTACCTAAGCAGAGTATATCAGGTGTAATATTTGCCCACTCGCAAGCAAATAACCTTCCTGTTCGTCCAAAGCCTGTAGCAATTTCATCCGCAATAAGTAAGACGTTGTATTTTTGGCAGAGTTGGTTTAGTTGTGTGAGGTAGTCAGGGCGGTAAAAGCGCATTCCTCCTGCGCCTTGTACAATGGGTTCTATAGCTACAGCAGCAATGGTTTGATGGTGCTGGCTTAACAGTGCTTCAAAGGCCTTGATGTCTTGGTTATCGCTTGCCTTATCAAAACCCATTTGGGGGGCTGGTGCAAAATAGTGCTGAGTAAGGGTGTTATTAAACATCGCGTGCATGCCATTATCTGGATCACATACCGCCATAGTGGCAAAAGTATCGCCGTGATATCCATTCCTTACTGTAAGTAAATGCTTTTTTTGTGGTTTATTTAAGCTGATCCAATATTGAAGAGCCATTTTGATAGCGACTTCCATGGCTACGGAGCCTGAATCACTAAAAAAAACTTTATCCAATCCGTTTGGAGTCAACTTAACTAAGCGTTGTGCAAGTTCAATGGCTGGTTGATGGGTTAACCCTCCAAACATAATATGGGGCATTTGTTCAATTTGTGCATGCATAGCTTGTTTGATAACAGGGTGGTTGTAGCCATGAATACAGGCCCACCATGAGGACATGCCATCAATCAATGTCTGATTGTTAGCGAGAGTAATGATTGATCCTTCGGTTTTCTGAACCCCAATGATGGTCGCTAGGCTGGGCATTTTGGCATAAGGGTGCCAAATATGCTGTTGGTCAAATTGTAATAGTTCAGGCCAGTTAGTTTGCATAAAGAGTCGCTGTGCTGTTTTTTTTTGGAATTAAAGTATTTTATCAGCCTTGGGTAGGGGGGGGTAAAAAATAAGAGACACTTGTTGTGTTCTCAGAATTGCTTGTTACAATACGGCAAAGATTAAGTCGTTGAGTGGTCGTAAAAGCTTACTTGAAATCTTTAGTGGAGTAGAATTAGATTTTTTTAAAGAAGTTAGCAATTAAGTGTTGACAGTTTAATAAAACTCTATAAAATACGCACACACAATTTGGAGGGTTTCCCGAGTGGCCAAAGGGGGCAGACTGTAAATCTGCTGGCTCCGCCTTCGGTGGTTCGAATCCACCACCCTCCACCATATTGCGGGTATCGTATATTGGCTATTACCTCGGCCTTCCAAGCCGATGAGAGGAGTTCGATTCTCCTTACCCGCTCCATATTCAAAGGCTCTCTTTGTTGGTTTGTTGATTCAGATTGATAGAGGGGGCCTTTTTTAATTTGCTCTTATAGCTCAGTCGGTAGAGCGCATCCATGGTAAGGATGAGGTCATCGGTTCGATTCCGATTAAGAGCTCCATATTTTATATCTGCACCGATCTGCTTTTGACAGTCGTTGCTACTTAGGAGATTGCATCATGGCAAAAGAAAAATTTGAACGTGGCAAGTTGCACGTAAATGTTGGAACGATTGGTCACGTAGATCACGGTAAGACGACTCTTACAGCAGCGTTAACCATTGTACAAGGTAAGAAGTTCGGTGGAGATATCAAAGATTTTGCATCAATTG
>WFQP01000133.1 GCA_015487015.1 Thiomicrorhabdus sp. | reverse complement strand
AGTCATTACGGTCGTTTTAGCTATTTAGGACAGCTTTTATACGTCTGTATAAAGTCTTTTAAGTCACTTGGTGAGAGAGGTCTTGAGAAAAAATAGCCTTGAATTTCATCACATCCCATAGTTTTGAGTAAGTCTAGTTGATTTTGCTCTTCAACCCCCTCTGCAATGGTCGTAATATTTAGGGCTTTGGTCATTTGAATGGTGGCAAGAACAATGGCTGGATCGCTACTATCGGTATGTGTAATCTCATCAATAAAGGCTTTATCAATTTTAAGCTTACTCACGGGGAAGCGTTTTAGATAGGCTAAAGATGAGTAGCCTGTCCCAAAATCATCAATGGCGATTTTTATACCTAAGTCGGCAAAGGCATTAAGTTTTTTGATGGTCTCTTCAATGTCTGACATAAGTAAACTTTCGGTGACTTCAAACTCTAGAAGATCTGCTGGGTATTGGGTTTTTTGTAGAATTTGTTGAACATTATCAATGAGCTGCTTGTCATTAAATTGAATCGCCGAGAGGTTGATAGACATGGTGATGTCTGGTTGTATGTTATGTAATACTTGTGCCTGAGCAATGGCCTCTTCAATAATCCACATGCCTACGGGAATGATTAACCCACTCTCTTCCAGTGCAGGAATGAAATCATTAGGAGGGGTGAGTGTCCCATCTTGTCGTTGCCAACGAATAAGGGTTTCAACGCCAATAATGTTGCCAGAGGCTAAGTCAATTTGAGGTTGATATTGTAACTTGAACTCTTGATTGGTTAAGGCAGTACGCAATTTATTTTCTAGCTTTAAACGACCTTTTATTTTTTGTTGCATCGTTTGTTCATAAAACTGAATGGTACTTTGTGCCGTTTGTTTGGCTACTTTTTTGGCATGATAAAGTGCGGTATTGGCCTCTTGCAGTAACGTTTCAGCTGTTTTATGGCTGGGGGTAAAGAGTGTTACGCCCATACTGGTATCAATAATGGAGGTTTGCTCTTGAATGAGTAAAGGTTCTCCTAAGCAGGATTGAATAGAGTTTGCAGTGGCTTCTGCTAGTTGATGTGCTTCACTAAAGTGCTCTGTTTGAGTGAAACAGGAAACACTAAATTCATCATTTCCGACACGTGCAATGGCTAAGGTATCAATGTGTTCTATATTAAGCGATTGTAAGCGCTGCGATATTTTAATTAAGAGTTCATCACCTGCAGAGTGACCTAGTGACTCATTAAAGAGCTTAAATCGATTGATGTTAATTAAAAAGAGGCAACTATAGTGCTGATGGGGTTGCGATAAGGATTGATTTAATCGATCGATAAGTAAGCTTCGATTGGGTAAACCGGTCAGTTTATCATGCCAGTTTAGACGGTTAATTTCACGTTGTGCTTTTTTATCTTTGGTGAGATCCGTTGCATGTGAAATATAATGGGTGATCTCCCCTTTCTGATTTAAGACGGAGCTAATACTTTGCCAGCAGGGGTAGAGTGCCCCATCTTTTTTACGGTTCCAAATTTCACCTTGCCAACTTCCTTTATTATAAATACTTTTCCATAGCGCTTTATAGAAGGACTCCGTGTGCAATTCAGATTTTAAAATGCTGGGTGATTTTCCTTGAACCTCTTGTTGAGAGTAGCCTGTAAGCTTTGTAAAAGCTTTATTGCTACGAATAATCTTGGTATTAGCGTCGGTAATTAGGATGGCTTCATGGCTTTCAAACGCGATGGAGGAGATGGCTAGGTTTTGTTGCTGCTTTTCTTGTTCAGCGATAGCATTAAAGCGTTCCAATGCAATGGAGATATCACTGGCTAATTGTTGTAAAAAATCTCGATAGCCATCGGTAAAGTAATTGTACTTTCGGGTATAAACAACAAGTATGGCAACGACTTGGTTTTCAATAATAATTGGTACAGAGGCATTGCCTTGAATACCAAATGTTTGAATTTGTTTTGCCCACGCCGTTTGCGCCATTCGTTGGGGGTAGTGGTTACTTATAATGGGTTTCTTTTGCTGGTAACACTCTGAAGCCGTCCCCTTGTGTTTAGCAGAGCAGGGGTTAAGAGGGATGATGAGGTCTTTAATAATGTTTTTTCCTTCGCCAGCGTAAGCAATGGGGATCAGTGTTTTTTCGGGCGTAACTTCTCCGATCCAACAGGTATCCAGCAGTGTTTTTTGGGTGGCAATGTCACAGATGCTTTGATAAAGGGTCTTTTTATCCTTGGACTGTGTAATGGCTGAACTGGCTTTTAGCAGTGCTTTAAAGAGTACTTGCTTTTCAGAGAGGGTTTTTAAGGTCTCTTTTAACTGCTGATTGGAGCGAAACAGGTAGGTGAGGGTAATACCAATGTAAATCAATAGAAAAATGGTGAAAATTAAGATGATTAAATAATAGGTTTGGTTTTTTGCCATGATTTGAGAAGTCGAGTTCTCAAACAGAGTGTAAAAAGAGTGAATCTTATTGTCGATTTGCAGAGCAGAGAGCTGCTGATTAATTTGATGCACTTTAGGTGTGTATTTTGCTAAAAGACGGCTGTGAGCTAAAAAATTGTGACATTCGGAAGAGAGGTCTGGTTGTGATTCTAAGACTAAAATATGTTTATCGAGTTGAGGGAGCTGGTTAATGCTGGTGCTTTGCATACTAAGCAGGCCAGAAATTAGAGTACTTTTAAACTGCTCAAGTTGCTGTATTTCTTTAGGATTTGTTGACATTTTAAAAGGCTGAATGCAAGTATTGTAGGCCGTTGGATAGAAGTACAGTGAGTTTTGTAAAACAGAATAATTGGTTTTAAATAGCTCAATGAGGTTGCGTTGTTGATGTGCTGTATTAATTAAGTGGGTGAGCTCTTCGGTTAATTCAGGAAAGGCTTGAATCGCTTGATTATTTTTAAGAGAGCGTAAGGTTGTTTTTAAAAGGTTGACTTGATGGTTTAACGTATCAAAAGATTGAGTGTGTTTAAGGGGCGTGCTGGAGATGTTTTTGAGAATAGAGTACTGTAATTCACTGATAAAAAAGCTTTCAGATAAAATTTTATTTCGTTCAGAAAGTAGCGGGTTCAGTGTTTTTTGAAAGACAAACAGAATTAAAAACAGACTGGCAATAATAATAATCCACTGTTTGTGGCTTGCAAATAAATTAATTGGAGCAAAAGACGACTTATTCATACGATAACGATTGACCTTTGTATTGTCCTGTTAGGGTTTTTAGAAATGCTTGTATTTTTTGGTTTTCATCACGAGGTAGCTCAAGACCTAATTGGTATTCTGCCATGAGGTTGATCGCCTCTTCTAGAGTGTCAATGGAACCATCATGAAAATAGGGGGCAGTGAGGGCAACATTTCTAAGAGAAGGAACTTTAAATAGTTGTGGTTTATGTTCTTGTGATGGATACATGGGTTTAAATATTCCTGCTTTTTGAAACAAGTTCCCTCCAATGTTTATGCCATGATGACAGGAGATGCAACCCCTTTTTTTAAAAATATTATAACCATCGAGTTCATAATGAGTGAGAGCGCTAGTTTGTCCTTTTAAATACAAGTCAAAGGGTGAGTTGGGTGTAATGAGGGAGTGTTCAAATTCACTAATGACATCAACCACCTGTTCACTTGAAATGGGTGAGCTATAAATTTTTTGAAACTGCTGTTTATAATGAGGTGTTTGATTTAGATAGGTTAGGATTTTGCTCCAATTTTTATTACCCATTTCAAAAGGGTTAAATAGAGGAATTGCAATTTGTTGCTTTAGGTTTTTTGTTTTACCTTCCCAGCCCTGCATAAAGTTAAAGGAGGCATTAAAAATAGTTGGGCTATTAAATACCGTTTGATTGGGTAAGCTGGACTTTTGTAATGAAGCAGTATTGGGATGAGGCAATCCATCAGCGCCACCTTTTTTTAGGTCATGGCAGTTCGCGCAAGAAAGTGTCTTATCCTGTGATAGGTTTGGATCATGAAATAATTGCTCGCCTAAATGTACTTTTTGAATGTTTAAATTAAGTGTTTCTGGAATGGGGGTGATGGGTTCTTGTTTATAGGCTTGATGAGGTTCTAAGGAGAGGTGTGTTTTATTTTGGGATTTTGTTTGAGGTGAATTGATAAAATCACTTAACAGAACCACACTTAATATGAGTAGAGATATAAAAGTAAGTATTTTAACCGAGTAGTTCATTTGTTTATTGCCTTGGTTTTTATTGCCTACCTAACGAAACTTTTTCTATTAAGGAATCAAAAATATAAAGGTATTTCAAATCAATATTTTTTTAATTATTTTTTGAGGGACAAATAGTATTTTGGAGCAATAAATGGCTTTTGTATAGAGTGTTTGTTTTTCGTACTTTGAGTGTATTTATT
>WFQP01000132.1 GCA_015487015.1 Thiomicrorhabdus sp. | reverse complement strand
TTAACAGCTTTTTTAAACCTGTTTAAACCCGAAAACCATGTCTTTCAAGTCAACACACACAACACCGTTCCAACAGCGGCAGGACTCGCCTCCTCTGCTTCTGGCTATGCCGCTTTGGTGCTGGCATTAAACGACCTGTTTCAATGGCAACTGAGCACACAAAAGCTCTCTCTACTGGCTCGCCTTGGCAGTGGCAGTGCCAGCCGTTCACTCTACTCTGGTTTTGCTATCTGGCACAAAGGGCAACAAAACAACGGCCTAGACAGCTACGCCGAACCCATTGACACCCAATGGCCTGAATTGTGTATTGGACTCGTCAAAATCAATGTTCAGCAAAAGCCCATCAGCTCCACCACGGGAATGCAAAACACCGTCAACACCTGCGACCTATATCAAGCTTGGCCACAGCAAGCTGAAAAAAACATGCAAACTATTTTAGAAGCGATTAACACAAACGACTTTGAACAACTGGGGCAAACAGCCGAACACAACGCACTCAGTATGCACGCCACCATGATGGCGACTTGGCCACCCATCGTCTATTGGCAACCCGAATCCCTAGCCGCCATGCAAACCGTTTGGCAACTCAGACAACAAGGTATTGCCGTTTATTTCACCATGGACGCAGGGCCTAACTTAAAATTACTGTTTCCAGAAACAGAAAAGCCTGCAATTATGCAGGCTTTTGGTGACATACAAGTGATTATGCCTTTTAAATAAAAAAAAGGGGGGGGGGAAATATTTTGGATTAAAAATTTCTCCCCCCCCTACTCCAATACGACTGGTGTTTTAATATTTTAACGCGCCCATAACTCAGATGAATTACGGTTTTTACCACGCTGAACAGAAGTTATACATATCTTTTAATAAACTCGTAGTAACCCTTAACGCCATATTTTGAGTGCCTTTTTACTGATCTGCATATTTTATCAAGCCTGTTGGTATATTCTTTCAGCGTGAGATTATTTACTTTTTCAATTCTTTCAAGGCCAATAGAAACACATTCATTTATTATACCCAGCGCTTCCTCTTTGGTCGTAACTCTTTCATTTTTTGCATACCCGTATTCTTTTTTTATAGCGATCTTTGCATTTTCAAGTGCGAATATACATACACTATCTGTGATTCTTGAATCCATCTCGTACTGTTCTTTCAATCCAGCTTCAATACTTTGGCATACATCAATATGATCGTCGTCTTTAAAACTCATACAAACTCCTTATACGGGCTTATTATCTATAGCGCATAACGCCATGCTCATTGGCGGGGCTAAGGGGAATGTATTTTTGCTTTGCCACGTCCAATGGAGCATTTTGTTATGCATATTTTATACTGTCACACCGACCATTCAACTTAAATAAACACCAATGGTGAGACATGAAACCTATTACTTACTTTTTTTATTTGCTCAAGGTTTAATGATCTTTTTCCAGACAATACCTCAGAGACCACTCCTTGGCTTCCTATTTCTTTTAATTCAGATTGCTTCAACCCGTGCTCTTGCATAAGATACTTTAGAGCATCTACAGGGGATGCTTCTTTTATTTGATATTCTCGGCTTTCATAATTTTCTATTAGGTTTCCGATTGTTTCCATTACGGGGGCTAACTTATGACGTTCATTATTTCCCACTTCGTCAACCAGACTATCTAACGTTTTAACTAACTCCAGATATTCCTTTTCAGAGTGCGGTACGGAGAATACAGATTTAATCGTTGGCCATACTTTTGATATATTTTCTAATTGACTATTCATGATTCTTTCCATTTGCCTTTGTCATATTCTTTATGCGTTAACACATGGCGAATATATAAACATTGTGTGTTGTAGTGTACAGCAGCGATTAGCCTTATCTTATTACCACCTATATTGAAAACCGTTAAGTTATCAACCTTATCTGCACTTGGAAAAATTGCCCTTAATTTCGAGAAGTTAGGTATTTTACTTTGCTTCACAATTCGATACCACGCATCCAATGAGGCTGAGGTGTTCGGATATTTTTCAGCAAATTCTAGCAATCGCTTTCGTGTAATAATGTACATAACACCAATAGTATCTCTTAATGAGATATATTGCAACCTGAGATTCTAACCCAAATCCTTACATAGAAACGCCGCTTTAGCCTGTCCGATGTAGCGATTTGTTAAAACTACGGTGATGGTTGGCGAATGATTGAACTCACTGCCCACGCCTTTAAAAGAGGTTACCGCACTTCGTAAATTTAATGTTGTTTTGTTGAACCAAGGGGGGGGGAATATTTTGGATTAAAAATTCTTCCCCCCCCTACTCCAATACGACTGGTATTTTAATATTTTGACG
>WFQP01000131.1 GCA_015487015.1 Thiomicrorhabdus sp. | reverse complement strand
TTCAGCCGGACTGGTTAATTGTGGATCACTATGCCATTGATGAGCAGTGGGAGTTGGCACTGCAAGACACGTATCATCATTTGATGATTTTGGATGATTTGGCCGACCGAAACCATGTGTGTGATCTGCTATTAGATCAAACGTATGGGCGCTCTCCGGAATCGTACCGTGGCCGTCTTCCAAAAAAAGGGCGGTTACTGCTAGGCACTTCATACGCGTTGTTAAGGGATGAATTTGTTCAGTGGCGATCGCGCAGTTTAGCGCGTCGTCATGCACCAATATTCAAGAGGTTGCTGATTACACTGGGCGGCATGGATCATCATAATATAACGGGGCAGTTGTTGAAGGCGTTGTCTGGTGTCTCTTTCCCTGCTGATTTAGAGGTGACGGTTATTATGGGGGCAAATGCTCCGCACTTAAGTTTGATACAGGCACAGGTGCAAACGATGTCTCCCAAAACATGTGTCAAAGTAGGGGTGGAGAATATGGCCGAGTTGATGACTGAATCCGATTTGGTGATTTCAGCGGCGGGCTCTACGGCATGGGAAGTGGCGTGTTTGGGGGTGCCATTGGTGTTGTTAAAGCTGGCAGAAAACCAAACGGAAATTAGGAAGGCGCTTTTGGCGATTGAGGCTGTTTGGGCGTGGGATGTTTCGCAATTAGAGCAGGATGTTCAAGTATTGGAAAAAATTTCCCCCCCCCTATTAAAAAAGAAGTCAAAAACCCTCTCTAAGTGTTCGGACGGTCAAGGGGTTAGCAGGGTGTTGAATGAAATGAACCAAATAAGCAGGGTATATTGATGAATGCTAGGTTAAGAGCGTTGGAACTGGATGATCTTGCTCGGGTTCGTGCATGGCGTAACCACCCAAATGTGAGTGCATTTATGTGCTCTCAGCATGTTATTTCAGAACAGGAGCATCACGCTTGGTTTGAAAAAAATCGAGACAATCCGCTTAAATTACTGTTTTTGTATGAAGTGTCAGGAGAGGCGATGGGCTTTGTGCAATTTGATAAAAAATCTATTGAGAGTGATGTGTATGAGTGGGGGTTTTATATTAACCCTGATGCACCTAAAGGAACGGGGTTTCAATTAACCTCTTTGGCATTAAATTTTGCCTTTCAGACACTCAAGGCTCATAAAGTGGCTGCCGAAGTTTTAGAGTTTAATTCAGCGTCGATTCAACTGCATGTGCGCTTGGGCTTTGCTCAGGAAGGCGTGCTTAAAAAACACCATTTTTTAAATAATCACTATTATGATGTGCATTGCTTTGGTCTGTTGCAACCTGAATGTAAGGAAAACTAAGTGAGCAAACAACCTTTTTCCATTAATGGACGAAAAATAGGAAACGCGTACCCGCCTTATGTGATTGCAGAAATGTCCGCCAATCATAATGGTGACATTCAAAAAGCCTATCGTATTATTGATATGGCTAAGCGTGCGGGGGCGGATGCCGTTAAGTTACAAACTTATACTGCTGAAACTATAACGCTGGATTGTGATTTACCTGATTTTCAATTAACCGAAGGGTTATGGGCAGGGCGTACCTTATTTGAACTGTATCAAGAAGCCTTTACCCCTTGGGCGTGGCACAAGCCGTTGTTTGAGTATGCACAACAGCAAGATATAACTATTTTTAGCTCCCCTTTTGATAGCACAGCAGTGGATTTGTTGGAGGATTTAAATGCCCCAGCCTATAAGATCGCCTCATTTGAAGCGATTGATTTGCCGTTGATTCAGTATGTAGCTCAAACGGGTAAACCGATGATTATTTCAACGGGGATGGCGGATGAGAATGAGATTCAAGAGGCGATTGAGGCAGCGAGGGCTGGTGGTTGCAGCCAGTTAGCCATTTTGCATTGTGTTAGCGGCTATCCAGCCCCAGCAGAAGACTATCACTTAAATACTTTGGTAGATATGCAAACTCGTTTTCAGTTGCCAGTAGGGTTATCAGACCATACATTAGAGAACATTACGGCGATTACCAGCATTGCATTGGGTGCCTGCATTGTCGAAAAACATGTAACTTTGGATCGTCAAGGGGGTGGGCCTGATGACAGTTTTTCACTGGAAGAGGGTGGCTTGGTTGAGTTATGCCGGGGGGTAAAAACGGCTTGGCAAGCGCTTGGGCAGGTTAATTATGGTCGAAAATCCAGTGAACAGGGGAATGCTCAATTTAGGCGTTCTTTGTATTTTGTCAAAGACATTATGGCAGGTGACATTGTTACGAATGAGCACATTAAAAGCATTCGTCCGGGATATGGAATCGCCCCTAAGTATCGAGATCAAGTGATTGGTCAAAGGGCCCCCGTTAATATTAAACGGGGAACAGCCGTGAAAAACAATTGGTTTAAATTAGGAGAGTGGAATGGCCTATAAAACAGAGCAAGAGTCCTTTTGGGCGGGTGAATTTGGCGATGAATACAGCCAACGTAATAACAGTGAATCGTTATTGGTGAATAAAACAGCCTTTTTTTCTAAGGTGTTACAACGGACAGGCGTACTTCAATCGGTGTTGGAGCTTGGTTCCAATATTGGCTTGAACTTACAAGCCATTAATAAACTACTACCCAATACCGAGTTGTCTGCGATTGAAATTAATGCATTTGCCAAAGAGCAACTTGAAAAGTGGGGAGGCTGTAAAGAGATCTTTCATCAGTCGGCTTTGGAGTTTACATCGGATAACCGTTATGAGATGACGATGATTTTAGGGGTATTGATTCATATTAACCCCCAAGAATTGCCTCAAATGTATCAAAAACTGTATGACCACAGTCAGCGTTGGGTGTTGCTATCGGAGTCGTATAATCCCACTCCGGTGGAAGTGAAGTACCGTGGGAATGATGGCCGTTATTTTAAACGGGATTTTGCGGGTGAAATGATGGCGCAATATCCGGATTTAAAATTGGTGGATTATGGCTTTATTTATCATGGTGATCCTGCTTTTCCACTGGATGATACCACGTGGTTTTTAATGGAAAAAAGAGCGAATTAGATAAGGTGTAATGGATGAATAGTATTCAAACCAAACAAAATGAGACGGTGTTGGAAGGGTTTTATCCAGCGCAGTTTGATCAAGCAGTTTCTGCGGAGGTTTATAAAACCTTTGTAGGATTACAGCTACCAGATAAAAAGTTATTTGTGGTTTTGGGAACGGACTCGGGACTATTGCTTGATTATTTACAACGTATTGCAACCACTGGGCAACGCTTTATTTGTGTGGATTTTCCAGAGGTGATTGAGTACATAAAACACACTCGGTTAAAACAGTGGGAAGAAGACAGTGTGTTTAAGGTTGAACTGTATACGTTTGAACAGTTTGAGTATGAATATTTGTATCTAAATTATCAAGACTATGTTATTCGAAATGCCATTATTTTATTACGCTCAGTCATATTTGAAAAGGGAGAAGGGAACTACAGTGGGCTGGATGAGCAGCAAAAAGAGGCTTTTCATCAGTTTCAGATTGATCGAGTAGATAATCGTGATTTTAAAATAGCATTTGACCGTCAACTGGACAATGTCTGTGATTTACAGCACCCTTTGTCGGTTATTAAAGGCCAGTTAGCAGGCGATATACCTGCGATTTTATTGGGAGGAGGCCCTTCTTTAGATAAGGTTATTCCATGGTTAAAAGAGAACCAGTCTAAATTATGGATTTTTGCTGCCAGCCGGATTTGTAAGCGGTTACAAAAGGAGGGGATTACCCCTGATTTTATTGGTATATTTGATGGTCAGCCATTGATTTTTGATTACTCTAAAGAGATGTACGCGTTTCAAAAAGACAGTATTTTAGTGACAGGAGAGGGGCCATACCCCCCGTTAATTCGTCAGTGGTCAGGGCTTAAATCTTATAGTAGAAGACGGTTTCCATGGGCAAGAGGGGGGGAAGAAAATTTTGTTTCGGATGGCCCAACGGTGAGCAATGCCTTATTTGGCATTGCGTGTTACTTAGGAGTGCCTCATCTTTATTTAGCAGGCGTTGATTTTTGTTTTACTCCAGAGGGGGTGTGCCATGAATCAGACAGTATTGAAGCGAAAAACCAACAGAATGATGCTTGTGATACAAAAACGATAAACTATAGAGGAGAGGAAGTTTCTACTAATATTCAGTTGTACGATGCGCGTAATTCGCTGGAGACGCATCTCATCCAACTTAAGCAAAATTGGCCACAGTTTAAGGCGTCAAATTTGAATAATGGAGCAGCCATGATACAAGGCATTCATTATCAACCTTTTGAGCAGATTAAATTAGGAGGGGAGAAGTTTAAGGTAGTTGAACAGTTTCAGGATGCCTTGCAGTGGAATTCAGTCACCGAAAAGGCCTTTCAGATCTTTTTAAATGGAGAGGTGAATCACCATTCAAAATGGCTGATCAATATTGTTAATGAGTCTAAAAAGGGGTTGCACTTAAGTCGCACGTTATTTTCAGATACGTCAAAACAACGTGTCAAAATTAAAGCGGTACTTAAACAAAAAAACAAGCTTGAAAAAATAGTAGGGGTGGATTATCAAACGCTGGTGAATTATGGCTATCAAGCGTTTATGGAAACATTACAGCCTGTAGAGTCTGAGATGGATATGTCGCAACAAGAGATGCAAGATGCCTTGATGGGCTTTTTTGGCGGTTTAAAGGATGCGGCAGAAGGTTTTTTGGCCAAACTAGAGGAGCTTAAGTTGGAAGTTGAGTTTCGTTTACTGGAGTTAAATCCAGAAACGGACTTTTTACTATTGGCTGATGGTTGGTTTAAGCGAGGTATTCCAGGGCGATTTCATGTTTGGATAGAACATCTTTCAGAGAGGTCGTATGATGAGATTCAAAGTCATTATTCTGATAAGGTGGCTGAATTAGAGTGTTCTTTTCAAAAAATGAAAACAGATGAAAGTGCACTGGAAGCGGTATTTAAACAGCGTTTAAGTTCTCCTGAAACATTTATTTCCAGATTAAACCAAGCTTTTGAAGCGAAAGATTTAACAGAGGTTCAAGCCATTCTTAGGCAGCTGTCTTTAATTTCTTCAACAGAGCATTCAATTGCAAGGTGGTTGGCGATAGGAATGAAGCTGGAGTTGATTGGTGATATTGAAGATGCGCTTATTTTTTATCAAACAGTGGACCCTTATAAAAAACAGTACTGGATTCAACAGCAGGTTTTTCCATTGGCCTTTGCCTTGAATCAGCCTGAAAAAGGGTTGCAAGTACTTCATGTGTTGAGTTTAATGAATGTGAAGTACTTTCCTAAGTATGCTGAAGCATTAGCCCTACTAGGGGAGCGTGACAGTGCGATTGCTGTTTATCAAGCGTACCCGCTATTGTATGAAGATACAGAGGCTTTAATTGAGTTAATTAAGTTGTTGGTTCAGAAGTCCGATATTGAGGCAGCGAATCAAATTGTACAAAAAGCAGAGACAAGCACTTTCATTGACCAAGTGGTATTACAAAAATTTATTGATAGTCTTAATAGTTAATGGTGTAAAACTCTGCTATTAATAAGTATAAATCCGCGTAAAAAATATAAGTTATTTTCTCCCCCCCCCAATTTAAACCACTCTTTTTAGAGTGGTTTTTTCGTTTTAAAGCCCCGTATATCAATGATTTAATGATTTTTACTCTTTTTTTATTAAATAAACCTAAAGCTTTCTTTTAAGCGACCGTTAAGGTAATTGAAG
>WFQP01000130.1 GCA_015487015.1 Thiomicrorhabdus sp. | reverse complement strand
GCTTGGTGCTTTCCATCATCTTAGGCCGCAATGCTCTCACAATATCTTCAGGATAAAAACCACTCCCAATAATCCAATCCGATTCAGGCACCGCTTTAACATAAGAATATTTAAGTTCCACATCTCCAGTAGTCGGATTGAGCCATTGATACTCAATAAAGGTATTGCTTTGACCGCTGTTTACCGCTGATAGTATTTTTTGATACAACTGACGCATCACGACATCATTAGTATCTTGGTAACTCAATCCTTCCCACTCAGGTCGAGCACTGTTTAACAGCAGAGAACCTTGCGTATTAATGATAAAAAAGTAATGGTTTCCCGCCGCACTGAGCTGATTAATTTCAGCCAATAAGCTTTTATCCGTTCGCTTAGTTGCAATGTCTAAAAACTCTGCTGAGCCCATATACCAATCATAAAACCCTAAGCTTTTTACAAATGCAAGCTGTTCAAACTGTTCATCCGCTCCCATATTTGGACGGGTAAAAGTGTCCCATAAAAACCCCTGTCCGCCTGACCGTGTTAATGCAATCTCTTCTTTGATGACTTCTCGCCCTGTGGCATCTTTAAAATCAATAATAGATGTCCCTTCCAAAGACGTTAAATATTCTGGTGCCAATTGAAAAAAACCATCAAAATCCAACATCCAAATAAAACTTTCGCCTTCATTCCAAGTCAATGGGCGTAAAGCTTCCACAATAAGTGATTTAACTTCCTCCTCCGGTTTAACCAAAGCGTAATGCTGATGCAGTGCCGTTGCGATCTTATGGGCATCTTCCACTCGTTGTTGAATACGGTTATGTAAATCATCTTTAATGACCGATTTACGGTATTCGGCTAAATCAACAATACTATTCACCTTAGACAGAATGGTTGATTTTACTAGGTCAATATTATTTTGTTCCATGTGAGAAAGACTGCTTTCCATCTTTTCTGACTCAGCATTAATCACAATAAAGGAGATTAACACCACCATTAAAGGAATAATCAGCATCGGACCAGCTGATAGCAAAGATATCCAAGTTCTATTTTTCATCAAATCATCATCTTAAGCCCACGTTTTTACATAAAAAAATAGTAACTACTCAGCGTAAAATAACAAAAAAAGTACTTGACACGTTTTCCCGTCGTTTTTTCAGTGTCACCATGAACTCTAAAAAAGATCTCAAACAACACCCACAAGCTTAAATGAGCTGCGTCACTGTAAATTCGCGCATCAAATGTCCTTCTCCGAAAAACAATCCTATTAAACGCTTACAAGAAGAACCAAGGCGTAAAAAAGAGCATTTCAAATCCATGAGATAATAGTCACAGACTTAAATGCTACAGGGGGCTCTCTTGAAGATTGAAAACATAGATGTTGATATCGCTATCAATAATGCAAAAAAACTCATAGCAGATGAACCCGATCTCTCTCCTACCTTACGCGCCGCTTTACAGGTGCTTTTATTACTGGTTTCCGTTCTACTCAATCGTGCTACTCTTAATAGCAAAAATAGCAGTAAGCCTCCTTCAAGTGATCCCAACCGGTTCAAATCCAGCCGAAAAAAATCAGATCAATCAACTGGCGGTCAAAAAGGCCATGTTGGTACCACGCTTAAAAAAGAGGCTGATCCGGACATTGTTGAATACATTAAACTGGATCGACGTTCCTTACCTAAAGGAACGTATTGTGATGCGGGTGTGGTGACTCGACAGCTTTTTGATATTGATATTTCGCGTATTGTCACTGAGTATCAGGCTCAAGTGCTAAAAGATGAACAGGGAAGATGTTTTGTCGCACCTTTTCCTGAGGGAGTCACTAAGGCTGTTCAATACGGGAAACAGATCAAAGCACACGCGGTTTATCTTTCTCAATATCAATTGCTTCCTTATAAGCGAATACAGATGTATTTTGCGGATCAACTCAAGATCCCACTCAGTGAAGGGTCTCTGTTCAACTTTAATCAGCAAGCGTTTATGGAACTGGCTCAGTTTGAACAAATATGTAAAGACCGTTTGGCGAGTTCTAATGTAGCCCATGCAGATGAAACGGGGATTAATATCAATGGCAAAGGTCATTGGTTACACGGAATCTCGAATGAACAATGGACGCATTACGCCCCTCATGCCAAACGAGGTCTGGAAGCGATGGATGAAATTGGCATCTTAACGCGTTTCAAGGGTATTTTATGCCATGACCACTGGAAGCCCTATTATTGTTATTCTTTTACACACGCGTTATGCAATGCGCATCACCTTAGAGAGTTGACTCGTGCTTGGGAACAAGATAAACAGGTTTGGGCAAAAGAGGTGGCGCAGTGGTTGCTCGAGTTGAATGACGTGGTTGATGAGGCAGGCGGTATACTGAAGGATGATCAGGTGGAAGATTATCGTTTGCAATACCGAGCGTTATTGAAAAAAGGGGAAAAAGAATCGCCTCCGCCAGAAAGGCTTGAAGGAGTGGTTAAGAGAGGGAGGATTAAGCGCAGTAAAGCGCGTAATTTACTGGAGCGCTTGATTAAGTATGAATCGGATGTTTTACGTTTTATGATTCATTCACAGGTGCCGTTTACGAACAATCGTGCGGAAAATGATATTCGAATGATGAAAGTACATCAAAAGATTTCAGGGTGCTTTCGTAGCATGAATGGGGCAAAAGGTTTTTGTCGAGTGAGGGGGTATCTTTCAACCTGTCGAAAACAAGGGGTGAATGCCTCTCTGGCGATGCGCCTGGTTTTTGAGCAGCGTTTGCCGGATTTTTGCTCTAATTATTTGGCTTCTGAGGTGAAAAACGCTGAGTAGTTACAAATTATGATCCTATTGATGATTTTACGATGATTAGATTTTTCATAAAATAAAGTAATTTGAAGGTATTTCATAGCTTCCTAAATCAATAAGGAAAAATACAGTGAATCCATTTAATGTTAAAAAATATTTTTTGTCTGGACTGATCGGCTGCTTTTGGGGTTTAACAATCGTTTCTCAATCTGTAGCTTCTGGTATTACGGATGAACGAGAGGTCATTTGGGTGACAGCTAAAGAAAAAGCGATGTTGTTATCAGAGATGCGTGCTTTTTTAAATGCTTCTCAGAAAGTGTTGGAGTCAAATCTATCTGGTGATATGAAGGCGGTAGAAGAGGCAGCAAGACTGGTTGGTGTGCGGTTGTTTACCAATACGCCCGAAGAGATTCAGAAAAAACTTCCTGTAACGTTTACCATGATCGGACCTAGAGCTTATATGGGATTCGAAAGTATTGTCAATGAAGCGGTTGGCTCTGGAGATATGAAGGTAATTTTTTCACACCTTGCAGAACTGCAAAAAAATTGTGTTGCATGTCACTCATTATTTCGATTTGAAGTGAAACCTTAATTCCTGAATTCGTATGATAAGTGCATAACCTCCACGCAGTGGCTGCATGGGTAATATTTGTGTTTCTAGACAAGGAATTTAACTTAACCTTTTTTAGTAGGTTAGAAGCCTGTTTACTTTTTATCGTTGAGTGTATTCGTTGTTTGAGTATTAAAGAACTGAATACTTTCTTTTAACTCGTCCGCTTCTTGTCGCATCTCTTCTGCAGAGTGGCTGGTCTCTTGAACTAAACTGGTATTTTGTTGCATTGCTGAATTGATTTGAGTGATGGTTGTATGCACTTCTGTTACGCTTTGTGCTTGCTCTATTGACGAGCTTGCAATAAATTCAATCATTTCAGAGACTTCTTGTACTGAGGCATTAATTTCTTTAAGCACCTCGCCCGACTCTGAAGCCAGTTGTGTTCCTTGATTAATTCGGTTTACGTTCTCTTCGATGAGGCTTTTAATCTCTTTAGCGGCTTCGGCTGACTTTCCTGCCAAGTTACGAACTTCTCCTGCGACAACAGCAAAGCCTCGACCTTGTTCACCCGCTCTAGCCGCTTCAACAGCGGCATTAAGTGCTAATAAGTTGGTTTGAAAAGCAATGCCATCAATTAAACTTACAATGTCTGATATTTTATGGCTGGATTCTTGGATTTTACTCATCGCATCAATGGTTTTTTGCATAACAGACTCCCCTGTTTGAGCATTACTTTGAACCAATTGAACGGCTTGATTTGCACTGTTTGAGTTATCGGTATTACTTTGTACTGTATCGCTCATTTTTTCCATGGATAGGGTGGTTTCTTCAATGGCAACGGACTGTTCTTTAATCAATTCATTTAAGTAGGCCGCTCTTTGTGAAACATTAGAAGAAGCACCAGAGATTGAAATAATAGTGTGATCAACATCATTAATTACATTAAGTAATTTTAAGTTAGTGCTGTTAATTGCCTGTGTTAAAGACGCTAGTCGCCCTGGGTATTGTGCGGTAATATGTTGAGTTAGATCCCCGTCTTTTTGTGCAATGACAACTCGACTGATATCATTAATCGCTTGTTCTAATGCATCAACGGCTTCATTAACTTCTTTCTTGAGTTGATTTAAATCACCATTTGTATTGACGGTTACTCGTGCACTGTAGTCACCTTGTTTTACCGAGGCCATGACCTGAAGAATATTACCAATGGTATCGTGTAGGTTCTGTAACGTATTGTCTACTTTATTTCTAAATTCTTCTGAGACGTCGGTATTCATTTGAACATTGAAATTACCATTATTTAATGCAAGTAAGACTTTTTCGAGTTCAGACATCATACGCTCAACACTTTCAGCACTGCCATTTACGCCCTGTTTTAATGTTTGCAAATCACCAGATAAGTCGGAGGTTACTCGTTGGCTAAAGTCTCCTTGAGCAACGGCATTAACCACATTGTTGGTCTCTTTTATTGATTGATGAAGTCGACTTATTAACAGATTAAATGCGTTACTGATTTCTCCAATTTCATCTTTTTCATCATAAGATGAGCGTACACTAAAATCGTTGGTACGACTTGTTTGGTGAATGGCTCTTTTAAGTGAGTTGACAGCATTCACAACTTTGCGACTCAGTAGTGTGGTAATGATTAATGCCAGTAAAGCAATGATGATAATAGCCATATTCGTGAAGGTACTGAGTGAGGCAACTTGGTTTTGTAATATTTCTGATATTTGTTTTTCTGTTTTCTTAAGCATTATGTCAGTCTGATGGACTGTTTTTCGCATTTTTCCTTGCTGGCCAGAGTTACTATCAAGCCCAGGCTGTTCATAGCCTTTTACCATGGCGTGAAAGGTGGCTTGATAGTCGGATAGTAGGCTGGTTATTTCAAAATTTTCAATGTGGGATACGTTGGCTGTTTTTAGTGTGTTTTGAAATGAGATGATATCGTTGTCAAATTTATCCAAATATTTAGTATCTAAGCGCAATAAAAAATCTTTTTCACGGCGTCTTAGCATTAACATCTCTTTGTATAACTCAGTGCTTTTTATCTCCTTTACTTTAAATTCAATGGCGTGAACCGCTGTTCTTAGTTTTCCTTGTAATCCAGATTTCTCATTTAAGCCAACATTTTCATAGCTTTTTACTAACGCAATAAAGGAGGTTTGATAGCTTTTTAAAACAGAGATTAGCTCTTTAATTGAGCTGTTATCGGCTTGGTTGTTTACTAATATTTGTTCAAGTTGATTGATCTTTTGAAAGGTCTGTTTAATCGAAGCATCGAATTTCTGAGTGTATTTTAAGTTTTTACGCAGTAAAAAATTTTTTTCATGGCGTCTTAACATTAAAATGCCCGCATTAATTTCAGCAAGCAGAATTTGTCCACTTTTAAGTTCAGCTTCTTTTTTGAGCGAGTAATTTAGAGAGAAGAGGCTCACAGCGCTGAGAGCCACGATTAGAATCGAGATGAGAAGCATGCTGCGTTTGATCGTCATATTAAAACAGGCCTTTAATGGTTTTTATGAATATGAGTGGTTGAGTCTCTATTGGAGACTTTTTTATCTAAAGCAATGCAGGATTCATATTAGACCTTTATTATTTTGGATGCAAAGATTATTTTTAGCATTTAAGCGATTATTGGCTGAGCTTCGATAGGGGGGGAGAAAATTTTGTGTGGATATTTTTAGTTTAGCCACTTCAAGGCTTATCTCTCGTTATAATGGTGTTTTTCTT
>WFQP01000129.1 GCA_015487015.1 Thiomicrorhabdus sp. | reverse complement strand
CTTGGAACCTCAATATGTTTACACTGGTGGGACTTGGTACAGGGGTCGCTTTTTTATTCAGTGTCGGCGCCATGTTTTTTCCTGACCTATTTCCCGACGAATTTAAAACCGAATCAGGCACGGTGCATCTCTACTTTGAAGCCACCACCGTCATACTCACCTTAGTGCTACTCGGCCAACTGCTCGAAGCCAGAGCGCACTCACAAACCAGTAGCGCAATTAAAGAACTGTTAAAACTCACGCCGTCCGAAGCCATTTTGATTGAAAATGGCGAAGAGCGCGTTATCTCCATCCACGACATTAAAGTCGGCGACCTATTAAGAGTCAAACCCGGTGATAAAATTGCCGTCGATGGTGAAATCACTCAAGGCCAAAGTAGCGTCGATGAATCTATGATTTCGGGTGAACCCATTCCTGTTAATAAACACGAAGGCGATAAGGTTCGAGCAGGCACCATTAATGGCACCAAATCGTTTGTCATGGAAGCGCAAAAAGTGGGGGCAGACACCCTGCTCTCTCAAATCATACAAATGGTCAACGAGGCCAGTCGTTCGCGCGCACCCATTCAAAAATTGGCCGACACCATCTCTAAATACTTTGTACCCGTGGTCGTAGCCATCTCCTTTATTACCTTTATCATCTGGGCAAACTTTGGCCCCGAACCCGCTATGGTATTTGGTTTTGTAAACGCCATTGCCGTGCTTATTATTGCCTGTCCTTGTGCCGTTGGTCTTGCGACCCCCATGTCGATTATGGTGGGCGTTGGCAAAGGCGCACAATCGGGTATCTTAATAAAAAATGCCGAAGCACTGGAGGTTATGAACAAGGTCGACGTGCTCATTACCGATAAAACCGGCACCATCACCGAAGGCAAACCATCCGTTGAAAAAGTGTTTGCACTTCCCGAAAGTAACCACATTCAACTCTTACAAAAAATCGCCTCCCTCAACCAATACAGCGAACACCCACTGGCCGACGCCGTAATGAAATACGCAAAAGACAATGACGTCACCCTCATTGAGGTCGACGATTTTGAAGCCATCGCAGGCAAAGGCGTAATTGGCACCATTCAAAACCAACACGTTGCACTGGGTAACTTAAAACTCATGCAACAACTCAACATCCGCGTATCAGACGAGTTAAACACCCTCATTCAAACGCAGCAACAACAAGGAAAAACCGTCTCCTACATTGCCGTAGATCAAGTCGCTTTAGGCTACGTGGTCATTTACGATGCCATTAAAGAGAACAGCAAACAGTCCATTGCCGAACTCATGCGCAAAGGCGTTGAAGTCATCATGATGACAGGCGACAATCACAACACCGCTCAATTTGTCGCCAACGAACTCAACCTAACCAGTTTTGTTGCCGACTGCCTGCCCGAGGATAAACTCAATAAAATCAAAGAACTGCAAGCCCAAGGAAAAATCGTCGCCATGGCAGGCGATGGCATAAACGACTCCCCCGCACTGGCACAAGCCAATGTGGGCATCGCCATGGGAACAGGAACCGATGTGGCCATTGAAAGCGCCGAAATCACCTTGGTAAAAGGCGATTTGCACGGCATTGTCAAAGCCAAAACCTTAAGCATGGAAGTCATGAAAAACATCAAGCAAAATCTGTTTTTTGCCTTCATCTACAACAGTTTGGGCGTACCCGTTGCGGCGGGGATATTATTCCCCGTCTTTGGCATTCTACTCTCTCCCATCATTGCGGCGGCGGCCATGAGCTTTAGCTCGGTTTCCGTTATTGTCAATTCACTTCGATTACGCAAAATCTCGCTTAAATAGCCATCTAGGAGCCTGTCTGAGAATAGAAAACCTACTGCGGAAAGCCTATTTTTGCCCTATTTGTTGCTTATTTTCGTCAAAGAGAGGGGCTATTCTCCTCAAATAAGCAATAAATAGGACTAAAAACTGACTTCCCTCGCTACGGCTTCTATTCTCAGACAGGCTCCAAGTTTTATCGTGGGGGAGACTCTTTCTCCCTCACGAATTTTCCAAAATCCTAACATTAGTAGCTTAAATAGGAGCTTAAAATGGAAGACCATTCACAACACACTCAACCCCCCAACAAAGCAACAGACTACCAAAAAAATAGCATTACCCTCATCGGTGCGATTTCATTAGGCACGGGGGTCATGATTGGCGCAGGAATTTTAGCCCTAACAGGGCAAATTGCCGAACTTGCAGGCTCTTTATTTCCACTTGCTTTTCTTGCCGCCGCTATCGTTACTGGGTTTAGCGCCTACTCCTATGTCAAACTGTCCAATGCCTACCCCTCATCAGGAGGCATCGCCATGTTTCTACAAAAAGCATACGGCAAAGGCATGATGACGGCAGCAGGCGCATTGCTCATGTACTTTTCAATGGTCATAAACCAAAGTCTGGTTGCCAAAACCTTTGGAACCTACACCGTCCAACTGCTTGATGTCAGCGCCAATAGCATCATTATCCCCCTGCTGTCCGTAGGGCTACTGCTATTTGCCTTTTTGCTCAATATCTCAGGCAATCGAATCATCGGTTTCTTTGCTTTATTAATGGCCTTTATTAAAATTGGAGCCATCGGGTTATTTGCCATCGCAGGACTATGGGCTGCCGATTTCTCTTTTGAAAGCCCAGCCATCAACAATAACGAAACCACCCTAACAGGCTTTATTGCCGCCATGGCACTCGCTATTTTGGCCTACAAAGGGTTTACAACCATCACCAACAGTGGATCAGAAATTGTTGACCCACATCGTAACGTTGGTCGAGCCATTATCTTCTCAATCATTATCTGTGTTGTCGTTTACATTTTGGTCGCATTAGCGGTAGCCGCCAACCTCAGTTTAGATGAAATTATCAAAGCAAAAGATTACGCTCTAGCCGAAGCCGCACGACCCGCCTTTGGCGAATACGGTTTATGGTTTACCGTTATCTTAGCCATAGTGGCCACCGTATCAGGCGTTATTGCCAGTATTTTTGCCTCCTCCAGAATGCTCGCCATGCTTACCGACATGAAACTGGTGCCCCATCGCCACTTTGGAATGCCTGGAACCATTCAAAATCACACCCTCCTCTACACCGTCATGTTTGCAATGTTTTTAACCATCTTTTTCGACTTAAGTCGTATTGCATCCTTAGGCGCTATTTTTTATCTCCTTATGGACATCGCCGTGCACTGGGGCGTTCTAAAACACCTGCGTAAAAAAATTAAGGCCAATGCAACCATCCTCATTATGGCCATCATCTTTGACATCATTGTGCTCGGCGCTTTCTTAGTCGTCAAAGCCTCCACCGATCTCATGGTAATCTACGCCGCCGTCATCGGCATTGTCCTTGTCTTTATCGGAGAACGATTCTTCTTACGACATGCAAAAACAGAAGATATGGACAAGATGAAAGAAGACATGAAAATGGATTAAAAAACATTAAACCTTACTGTTTACTATCTAAATCATAAAGGGGGGGGAAATTTTTTTCCTCCCCTGCTGAACGCTATCTCAAATGCAACTCCACAACAACCACTCAATAAAATACTTAAAAATCACACCTAAGCTACTTCGTGTTTTTGCTAGGATTTGCTAGACTGAATGAAATGAACAGAGGGGCTTAATCAAATGGAAACCGAGAGTGTAAATTTCGCTGCCATTATTGGTATCGTTGGCGCAATACTGACCGTATTTATTAAATTTTTTGATGTCCTTGGCTCTTGGAGAAAAAGCCGAAAACAAGATGTTAAAATTAAAAAAGAGATCGACCAAACCATTAAAGAAGTTGAGTTTATTAATGGCTGGTTAACCGCCATAAACAACGCATCAACGAATCAAGAAGGAGAAAAAAGACGCCGTATTGCACTAAATCGTTTAGATCACTTAATGTCAAACTACCAACACTACTGCCACGCTGAAACAGCCGAAAAAACACCGACCACGGAAGGAATAAGTAATAAATGGTTTTATGTCATCAGTACCTTTTTTGGACTGGCTATTTTAGGATTGTTTATTGATGATAAAGATAATTGGTCTCTCACCTACTTTCAAAATAACATGGATATGGACACCATAATTGGTTTTAGCTTTATATTAATCGTGTGGATCTATTTTTTATTAAACAGCCATTTCATGATTCAATCTCGAAAAGATAAGCGATAAGTCAATATTAGTGTCTAAGCGTTAGTCTTTTCTCATCATCCTCTGAATTGACCAGAGGATCTCCTGTAGCAAAAAAACAGCATAAAATATGAATATTTATGCTATCTGTAAAAAGCTTTGAAACTATCTTCTCCCCCCGTAAATAAAGGCATTCTAGCCATTTACAACTCTATTCAAACCTCTATAATAAGTCTGAACAAAACATGAATTACGTCAATATACTAAGTTGACTTATGTTATGTATTTTTAAAAATAAAGCTACTGTAGGAATCACATTTATGAATAAACTCAGCAAAAACAAAGCATTACTAAAAACAGGTATTGCCTTGTGTTTTTCTGGCCTTATGGGCCTGTCCATTTCAAGCGCTCAAGCTACGCCACTTACCCCACAAGAAAGCTTGGGAAAAATGATGTTTTTTGATGAAAATTTATCAGAACCCAATGGACAGTCTTGTGCCAGTTGCCATCACCCCGATGCTGGCTTTGCTGATCCAGACCAACATTTACCCGTTTCAGAAGGTGTGATTCAAGGACTATTTGGAGGCCGAAACTCTCCTACCGCATCCTACGCTAAGTTTTTCCCAGAGTTCACTTACATCAATAATGTGGCAATCGGGGGGCAGTTTTGGGATGGTCGTGCCGCCAATTTAACCGAACAAGCCAAAGGGCCTTTCTTAAACCCTGTTGAAATGGCAAACCCAGATAAAGCTACCGTGATTGCGGATATTAATGCATCAAATTACATCAACCTATTTAATCAAATTTGTGGCTCTACAGCAGATATTGAAGCGGCTTACAACTGTGTTGCTGAATCGATTGCGGCCTATGAGAAAACCAGCGAAGTCAGCCCATTTACCTCTAAGTTTGATGCTGTTATGGCAGGACAAGCTCAATTTACTCGTTTAGAACGACAAGGACGCATGCTTTTTAATAGTCGCGCAAAATGCAGCCAGTGCCATACCGATAATGGTGGCATGGGAAGAATGAATGGAAATAATACCACTCCTTCAAACACCCCTGTTTTATTCACTGACTTTAAATACTATAACTTAGGCTTACCTAAAAATAATGAATACCCACTTAACTTACAACCAAGCAGTATTGATTTAGGCCTAGGTGGTGTATTAAATATTGCCTCTGAAAACGGTAAGTTCAAAACACCACACTTACGTAACATTGCAAATACGCCTCCTTATATGCATAACGGGCTATTAAAAACATTAAAAGAAGTGGTTCATTTCTATAATACGCGTGACATCCCAGGTTTATGGGATGCTCCAGAAGTCTCTGAAAACATGGAAACCAGACGTTTAGGTAACCTTAGACTAAGCAGTCGTCAGGAAGATGCCATTGTCGCTTACATGATGACATTTACCGATGCTTACACACCATCAACTACCGATACCACTGGAAATGGAAACGGTAACGGTAACGGCCGAGGTATGATGCACTAATTCAAATTGCATTAAACCAATGTTTAAATATTGCCCTTTAAAAAACTTTTTAAAGGGCAATTAAAAAAATAAACCTATCAACTTCCCCCCCCCTGCATGATTCATTCAATTCCCATCCCATTCAAATCAATTTGAACGTTCCTCCCTTTTTCCAATTAAGCTGTATAGCATAGCCTACAGGGGGTCAAATCTTGACTTAACATAATTTATCCTCAGTGTATTATAATTTTTATCTCCTGTTTTTATCATTGCACATAGCGGGAAGAAGCGCCTATTTCCAAAAAAACCTCTCTTAATTATATTAAGTCAAGATTTGACCCTCTTTTAATGATTTATCCATTTAATTGCCTCGTTATATTTTTTAAACTACAATGTACGACAATACCGTACATAAATAGTGAGTTAAGTTATGGATAGCATAAGCGTAAATCAGTTTAGAGATAATCTAAAAACATATGTTGAACAAACGGTTAGTGAGCACGAGCCTATAAAAGTGACTAGGCGAGCTGGTGACGACTTTATTGTAATGAGTGCTGATGATTGGGAAAGAGAACAAGAAACACTGCATATTTTACAAAGTAGCAATTTAATCAAACAAATTGCTGAGTCAATGGCAACACACCAAACAAACACTGGATACAAACCAACACAAGAGCAATTAAATGAGATCACTCGTTTTTGAAGGTAAGACTTGGCTTATTTATGAGCAGTTAAGAGAGAAAGACAAAAGTCTTCATAAAGCATTGTGCAAAATTTTAAAAGAAATGTTACGTGCAGACCCTGCAAGTGGTTTAGGTAAACCAGAACCTCTAAAGCATAGTTTATCGGGATTATGGTCAAAACGTATTTCCCAGAAAGACAGACTGATCTATAAATTTGACGATGACAGTATTTATATCTTCGCTATTGGAGG
>WFQP01000128.1 GCA_015487015.1 Thiomicrorhabdus sp. | reverse complement strand
ATCTTGAACTGTACGTTATTCCTGTTTTCAATCGTGCGGGTGTGCGTACCGCAACCATTGCAGAGTGGCGCGATAAATCTGCCGAAGTACAACTGCTACACGAGGTCAATGCAACCGTTCAAGCGGCCACAGCAGGACAACTCAATAGCCGTATTGATTTAAGCCGTGTGGAAGGTGTCGCTAAAGAACTTAGCGAATCCATTAATGAACTTATCTCCAGTATTGAGAGACCCATTAATGAAACCGTAAAACTGGCGGTTTCACTCTCTGAAGGAAACCTAACTCAGTCCTTAAACGGAGAGTACCTAGGTCGCTTCTCCCTGCTACAAGACAGCTTAAACCAAGGAATGGACAACCTTAATGCCCTTATTTTACAAACTCGATTTGCGGCACAGTCCGTCTCCAATGGCGTAGAGCAAATTTATCAAGGCAGTATTGATCTCAATAGCCGAACTCAAAAACAAGCCGCTTCATTAGAAGAGACGGCTTCTAGCATGGAAGAGATGACGGCCGCAGTGAAACAAAATGCAGATAACTCACGCGAAGCGTCTAATATGACCCAAACATCAGCACAACAAGCTCGATCAGGCGTAGAAGTCATGCACCGAGCGATTGAAGCCATGGAAGAGATACATGCCTCAAGTCAAAAAATCAATGACATCATCAGTCTCATTGACAGCATTGCCTTCCAAACCAACTTACTGGCTTTAAATGCCGCCGTAGAAGCCGCACGTGCAGGTGAGCATGGGCGAGGGTTTGCCGTGGTGGCCAGTGAGGTTCGTAGCTTAGCTGGTAAATCGGCCGAAGCCGCTAAAGACATTCGTGGTTTAATTGAAGACACCGTTAAAAAGGTCTCTGAAGGGACTGTACACGTCAAAGCCTCAGGCGATGCTCTGAATGGAATTGTTGACTCCATCTCCAATATTGATCAAATCATCACTGAAATTGCCTCCTCCAGTAACGAGCAAAGTGAAGGCGTAACACTGGTTAACTCATCCATTACCGATATTGATACCGCCGTACAACAAAATGCAGCCTTAGTAGAAGAGACTGCAGCGACCTCAGAGGAGCTGGGTGGTATCTCCAAACTTATGCAAACGAATATTTCTAAATTTGTGATTAACGATACCGGCGAACTCGCTCATAACAGTGATCTATTTGATTTTGAAGGCGCACGCCGTGGCCATAAACAATGGCGCATTAAAGCACGTGCTTACGTCAATAATATTGAAGTGAACTTTGATCCCACATCAGCTAAAGATCCAAACCTTTGTGCACTCGGTCATTGGATTAATAAAGAAGGGCAACAATTTTCAAACTCCGCTACCTTCCAAAAACTGAATCAAAAACACAGTGAACTACATATTCAAATTGGTAAAATCGTTGATCTTAAAGACAATAAAGATATCCAAGGCGCAAACCAAGCCATTGAAGAGTTAATTCAACAATCTGATGACGTCATTGATCTCATTACTCAGCTTGAAAAAGAAGTAACAGGGGCTTCGAATATTGGAACACCTCCACCCAAACTAGCCACAACGCCAGCCAAAGTAGAACATAAAACAACAGCGTCTATTAAAACTTACCAAAAAAGAACGCCTCAACCTGTTGCGCTACAAACCCCAGCACCTAGTCAGTCCAGTAGCAGTAATGATGAGTGGGCAGACTTTTAACACGATTAGATACTTAAATTAAGAGCTCAAAAAAAATAAAAAACTACCTTATGGTAGTTTTTTATTGACTTGTTTTATTAACTTGATAAACGTAATCGCTCCTTTAAATTCTCTTGATAATCACTTGCCAAACATAGCTCTCGTAGTACCATCGTGGCATAACTACCAGAACGTAATGTAAATGAAAGTTGTAACGCAGGTCTATTCATCCACGAAGCACCCTCTTCCAGTTTACTGAATGCACGCCTCACATCTACAAGAGAGTCACTGGTATGTTTATTATCAAGCCACTGCCACTCTAACCCTAAAGGCAGCACTCTTAAGGCACGTCGATCTTGCTGCACGCCATAGCACTCTAAACCTTGAACCCATTGAGAAAATTCATTGGCTATCTCTTTCTCTAAGTTCAAAGCCTCTTGTTGTGTTGGAAGCTCTCCTTTGCCATAAAGTACACCCGTAGGGTGAATATCCAACTCCGCTACTCGGTTTTTTAAATCTAAAGAGCCATCCTCTAAAAACCATTTATTAGAGCCTTGTAACTGTAGAACATCCCCTAAAAGAAGTTGATTCCAACTACCCTGAGCCACTCGATGACTCAATAGCACATTAAACATCCAAGAACGAATAGAAGATAAGTACATACTTTTTTGGTTACGCTTTACCTTAGAAAGCTCTCCGGCTAAAAGTTTAATGCCCTGCTTAATATTACGTCCATAAATGCCAAATCGTTGCGCACCAAAATAATTGGGGACTCC
The DNA here is from genome assembly GCA_015487015.1 of Thiomicrorhabdus sp. GTDB lineage: Bacteria > Pseudomonadota > Gammaproteobacteria > Thiomicrospirales > Thiomicrospiraceae > Thiomicrorhabdus. The sequence continues at coordinate 24,778 of WFQP01000128.1, read as the reverse complement.
TTCCATTTTTATTTTCTGTAAACGTTCTTGAAGCATGGCTACAATATCATCCGTACCACCATCGTGTAAGTCACGTATGATCAGTGTAAACCGATTACCTGATAGCCCACCCGTTTGTAATTTTCGGTGATGCCGAATCGTTTTTAATATCGAGACATGATCTATCTTAAAATCCTTGATACAAGGATCAGCACACCGTGGCAAGTAAATACTAAACCATTGTCGCGTGACTGCATGGCGATCTTTTTGACCCGCCACCCCTATTTTACTGGAAGGCACGTTTGCCCACTTTGCAAGCTGTTGCAAAACCCAGTCAGTATTTTCACCCTTTTTTTCCACCCAACACCAAAGGTGTTCACCTTCACCACTTAGTTCAAATGCAATTTGCTCTTCCACAATAAAGTCTTCTGGAAGTACTTTATACATACCCTTAATTTCTGGCGAACCAAACGCATGGTTAAGCGTAGTTAAATCTGCTACTGGACTGTTTGTCATAGACACCCTTTCAATACAAAAAAACCCAGTGGTTAACTGGGTTTTTAGTCATGTAAAATAAAATGGATTTTATAAATTTCGATAGAGCTTTTCTGCAATAGGCAGCTCTTTTGCTTTCGGTTTTTCATTATAAATCTGTATCAAAACTTGGCTAATATTACCGGAGACAACGTAATCTTTAATGAGTTGGCGCGCATCAATGGGCGAATCTTTATTGATATACGAATAAATGTTTCGCAAGTGACACTTACTTGTAGGGTCTGATGCCAAAGGTTTTAACAACCCGCCTCCCTTTATTTTTACATTCTCTTTGGTTACGATCGTTACCCGATGATAATACGTATATGTCAAAGGGGCTGAAAAACAAATTTGTAACACTCTATCAAAGTTACCCGACCCTTTATCAAGGTTCTCTAAGAGTTGCACCGAGGTTAACGTCACCGGTGGTTTACTACAACCTGTTAATGTAACTAAAAAAAGTAAGCCTATCGCCATACCATGTAAAAGATATTGTCTATTTTTTCGAGTTACATCAAACATGTCGACCTCTCTCTAGCTATTTTGTTGAATTCCTGCAACCTGCCAAGTACCATCATCATTGGCTAAACGACGAATGTGCCAGATTTCATTAAAGGCATGGGCATCTTCTGCCGCACCCTCTTTAATAAAGCCACTGAAACGAATACTTACAATAAAATAGTCACCGTCTATGCTCATGTCTGCAATTTCGGCGTTCAAAGTATCCACAACCGTTTGGTTATCACCCGCTTGTATACCTTGCATCTCTTGCTTAATTGCTTCAAACAATTCAGGAGAACAATAGGATTCAACTTCTGATAAATCAGCTGAGTCCCACGCTTTTTGTAAAGTCACAAAGTGCCCTTTAGCTCCCTCAATAAATTGTTCCGCATTAAACCAAGCTGGAGTATCCGTCACAGTGGTCGCTTCCTCACTGGGTGTCCCGCCTAGATTAGAGCCAAAAATAGACTCCCCCGATTTTGGATTATATTCTGGTGTGGCCGCACGCTGTGCGATAGGCTCTTCTGCTGCATGCGTGGTACGCTCAGTAGTTGTTGACGGAGCAGGCGTCTCTTCATAATGATTTCCATAAGCTGGCTGAGCTTCTCTACGGCGACCCGCAAAGTGTCTAAACAATTTAAATAATACAAATGCGAGCAGAGCAAACAGCAGAATATCCATAATTTGAAGACCTTCGAATCCATCCCCCATAAACATGGCGGCCAGTAAACCTCCTGCGGCTAATCCACCCAATAAACCCATCATACCAGCACGAGATTTTGTACCGGTGCCTGCCGTGGCAGCCGCCGCTTTATTAGGTGCTTGAGGTGCGGCTTTAGGTGCTTTATTAAATGATTTAGAAGGAACTGACTTTGAATAACCAAAACTTTTCCCCCCCCCAAAACGCTTGGCTTCTGCTGCCTGAGAAATAGTAAATAAACTAAAAAACACCACTAAAAATAGGGCAAACGAAGGTTTTATCATGCTGTACACAGTTTTTCTCCAAAAGAGTTTTAATCAATATTAATGGCATTGTACCCGAATATCCAAATAGAAATGCGAAATCAAAAACAAACCAACCTATCTAAGCTTATAAAAAGGCTCAGGAAGTTAGGATAAAAGAATAAAGCCTTTTATCCTCGTTTAATGGCTCGTGAAATAGTGTAGTCTTTTCCTTGTTTTACTTTTTCATAGTTGCCAAAAACTTCCATGAAATTACGCTTCATGTATTGACGCAATCCATTAATCGTTACTACAACAAATTGCCCTTCTGGTTTTAGCTGACGGTGCACATCATGCAACATAATGCTCAACATCTCTTTACCCACCTTGGCTGGAATATTGGATACAACCGTCGAAAACTGAACCTCTTTAGGCACGGTACTTAATCCATTCGAAAGATATGCTTTTGCATTGGACAGTCCATTTATTTGGGCATTTTTATTTGCATAATCTACCGCCACAAAATCTTTATCGACCATATGCACTTCACCACGCGGTGCATTGGCGGCAATGGCCAGTCCTAAAGGGCCATAACCACACCCAATATCCAGTGCAACTTCATCCTCTTGAATGGTCAGGTATTTTAAAAAAAGGGCGGTACCCGAATCAATTTCACGTGGACTAAAAACCCCCCACGTGGTTGCAAAGGTAAGCGGAGTACCCATAAGTTCCGTTTGGATCTGTAAATCTTTTTTAAGCTCGTCAATTGTCGCCACGTTGCTGAATTCCTAAAGTAATTAATGCCATTTTCAATTATCATATTGTACCTTCTTTATTCAAACCCTATTTTAAAAACTGGTAATCTCATAATCCCCCATGCATAGCCTTAATGACCGACAACGCGAAGCCGTACTCCATATTGAAACACCTACACTGGTATTAGCGGGGGCAGGCTCAGGAAAAACCCGCGTTATTACCGAAAAAATTGCCTATTTAATTCGTAAATGCGATCTAAAAGCCCACAACATTTATGCTCTCACTTTTACCAATAAATCGGCAAAAGAGATGAAAGAGCGTGTTAGCAAGCTGCTTAAAAATGACAATGCAAAGGGGTTAAATGTTTCAACTTTTCATAATTTAGGGTTAAACATCATTCGCCAAGAGTACAAAGCCTTAGGCTATAAGGCGAACTTTTCAATTATGGATGCCACTGACAGCGGGCAAATTTTAAAAGAGTTGATGCTAAAACAGACCATTGATCCCGAAATTTTAGATGGCGTGCAATGGGATATTTCAAGCTGGAAAAATGATCGTATTACCCCTAAACAAGCACTCGAACAGGCCGAAGATGCACAGCAACAAGCCCGTGCCATACTGTATCAAGCCTATCAAAAACAGCTTCATGCCTACAATGCGGTTGATTTTGATGACTTAATTGGCCTGCCTGTAAAATTATTCAGTGAAAATACTGAGGCTCTTGAAAAGTGGCAAAATAAAGTACGCTATCTACTGGTTGATGAGTATCAAGACACCAATGCCTCACAGTATGCACTGGTTAAATACCTTGTTGGCATTCAAGCACGATTTACCGTGGTAGGTGACGACGATCAATCGATTTATGCATGGCGAGGCGCCCAGCCTGAAAACTTGGCCCTACTAAAAGAGGATTTTCCCGCACTTAAACTGATTAAACTGGAGCAAAATTACCGCTCCAGCAACCGTATCTTACAAAGTGCTAACCGACTTATTTCTAACAACCCACATATTTTTGAAAAAAAGCTGTGGAGTGACATGGGGTTAGGAGATCCGTTAAGAGTCATCGCCTGCGGTAATGAGAATCAAGAAGCCGAGCGTGTGGTCTCTGAAATTATTGTGCATAAATTTAAAACTCGCAGTAAAAACAAGGATTATGCCGTTCTTTATCGTGGCAATCATCAGTCACGTTTAATTGAACGCGCGTTACGTGAACAAAATATTCCCTACGTAATCTCTGGTGGAAAGTCCTTTTTTGATCACGCCGAAATTAAAGACATCATGGGCTATTTACGCTTAATCGTAAATCCTGATGATGATGCGGCTTTTTTACGAATCGTCAACACTCCTCGAAGAGAGATTGGGGCTTCAACCCTTGAAAAATTAGCCACTTACGCGACACAACGTGAAATTAGCCTATTTGATGCCTCTCAAGAATTTGGTCTAACCGCTATTTTGTCTGAAAAAGCCTTAAAACGGGTGCAGTTTTTTGGTCAACAGCTATTACAGTGGGCACAAGAGGTCGATGCTGCGGAAGGAGAAGCCGTTGTAACCTTTATTCGTAAACTCATTGAAAATCTAGAGTACGATAATTGGATTCATGAAAATGCCAGCAATCCAAAAGCGGCTGAAAAACGTATTAATAATATTCGTGAACTGGTTACATGGATTGAACGCATCATTAATAAAGCGAAAGAAGAAGACGGTGAAGAAAAGCGCCTAGAAACCATTGTAAGACATATGATGTTAATGGATATGATGGAGCGTAATGAGTCCGATAAAGAGCACGACATGGTCAGTTTAATGACCCTTCACGCATCAAAAGGCTTAGAGTTTCCCCATGTTTTTTTAATAGGAATGGAAGAGGAGATGCTGCCTCATAAACAAAATATGGAGTCACCTGGCCTAGAAGAAGAACGACGTTTAGCGTATGTAGGAATCACTCGAGCCCAACACACCATGACTATGACCTATGCCACCAAACGCCGTAAATACGGCGAAGACATGACCTGTGAACCCAGTCGGTTTTTAGAAGAATTGCCTGAAGAGGCATTAAAATGGGAGGGAAAACCAGGCCAAGTGGTAAGTAAAGAAGAGCAGCTTGAGCAAGGCAATGCCCATATTGCCAATTTAAAATCATTCTTAAAAAAGAACTAGGAACCAATACTATTATGCACCCATCCCCTTTTGAACTTGCCTCAACACCTCATATTCATTTTGGCTGGGGCATTCGCCAACAACTCATCCCTTTTTTAAGCCAACACTACGCCAAGCAGATCGTATTGATTACAGGAAAAACCATTGCAGAGGAAGGCTATTTTGGTGCTGAATTAATCCGAGAACTTAAACAAAATCATATTCCACTGCAACATTTTATTATTTCAGGCGAGCCTTCACCTGAGCAAGTCGATCACATTGTTACGCAGTGCGTGCCTCATGCTCAAGCCGTTGTTGGATTGGGTGGCGGCAGTGTTTTAGATGCAGCTAAAGCCATTGCTGGACTCATTCCCAGTCAAACCTCTGTGATGGACTACTTAGAGGGCGTTGGGCTAGGGAAAGCCTTTCAAGTCGAGACCTGTCCATTTATTGCCGTCCCCACCACTGCTGGTACAGGAAGTGAAACCACCAAGAATGCAGTGCTCTCCAACGTGGGGTATTTTAAAAAATCATTTCGAGACAATAAATTAATCGCCAAACACGCTTGGCTTGACCCTGAACTGTTAACAACCTGCCCCAAAGACATTCTATACGCAACGGGGCTAGATGCCTTTACACAACTACTCGAATCTTACACCACCTTAAACAGCAATCCCATTACCGACGCATTAGCATGGCAAGGCATGACCTTGTTTCAAGGGGCATTTGAAAAAGTTAATAGCCCAAACAAACAAGTTCAAAAAGAGGGGTACAGTAACTTAATGCTTGCAGCCTCACTCTCTGGCATTACCTTAGCTAACTCTGGATTGGGTGCGGTACACGGCCTTGCTGGCCCAATCGGCGCTTTCTTTAAAGCTCCTCATGGTATTGTTTGCGCTCGACTGTTAGCCCCTATCACTCAACTAAACATTGAAACATTACTCAATGAAAACACGACTAACGCAACTCAATACTTAGAAAAGTATCAAAAAATCAGTTTATTACTCACACCCAATCAAACACAGGATAATACACAGATATTGCAATCACTGATTCAAGCCTTAAAGAAGCTTACCCAAACATATACACCGAACGGTCTAGCTAAGTACCAGTTGAATCCCCATAACCTAGATAAAATTATTGCAAACTGCCGAAGTGGTAGCATGCTGGGTAATCCTGTTGAATTAAGCAACCAGCAACTTTTAACGGCTCTAAAGCAGGCACTTTAAAAAGCTAAGAAAACTCTTTTCATGCAAATTTTGAAAGGTAATTGAGTACTATTCCTTACTCATAAATAAAAAAACGTGTATGATTACATTAATTTAAAAGCAGGCCAATTAAGAAACCCTAGAATTAGCCATTATTTTGTGAACCATTTAAAACGAAAAACCTCGCTTTAACATTGAGAAAAAAGACATTAGAGTAGTTTATGAAAAAAATCAATCTCGCCCTCCTAACCAGTAGCCTTCTCTCTGCAGGACTTTCTTTACCCTCTTATGCTGAAGATACAGCGAGCAATGAGGTCTTAACGCATGCCATAGAAGCAATCACAACCTATGATGTAAAAAAGACTACAAACTACTACCAAGATCTTGACCAAGATGGTGTAAAAGACCAGTATGATCACTGCTTAAATACACTTTTTGGTGCACCAGTAAATCAAAATGGTTGTGAAATAGACAATGACAAAGACGGGGTGGTAGACCGTATTGACCAATGCCTAAATACCGCACTTGGTGTAGCAGTGAATCGTTTTGGCTGTGAAAACGATGAAGATAAAGATGGTGTTCCTGACAGTAAAGATAAATGCCCAGGAAGCCCTAAAGACGCGACGGTAGATGCCCACGGGTGCGAAATCATCGATACAGATCATGACCAAATCGATGACCGTGTTGATGAGTGCCTTGATACGCCACTAAATGGCACAGTAAATCGCCATGGTTGTGAGCCGCATGAATATGTTTTAACTAACATTATTTTTCAAACTTACTCTCATGATATTCAAGAAAGTCAGCGCCCTATTCTAAGAAAAGATGCTGCCCTACTGAGTAATTTAAAAGAAAATGAAGTTGTCTTAATTACAGGACATACCGATGACATAGGCAGTGATGACTTAAACCTTCGTCTCTCTTGGCGTCGAGCAAACAGTGCGAAAAACTTTATCGTAAACGAACTCGGTCACCTTCAACAAAAAGTCTATATTAATGGTTATGGAGAAAGTCATCCAATTGCAGACAACAGCACAGAAGAAGGGCGTCAAGAAAATCGACGTATTGAACTAAAAGTGATCAATATCGATGAGCTACCCAATAATGCAACGCTCACGCTTCCTTCTGCAATGACACGAAGATAGCGCCTTAAAAAATCATATGATGCTCATTAATTTTTTTAATCAAAACTTAATGGGCATCAATTGCCTTTATCCCTTAGTCTATATAAGCTTGTCCGTATGAAAAAATGGCTTAGACTTAAAATTATTGTTTTTTGTGTTATATTCGTTTGGAGCATTAATACTGTACTTGCCAGTACGGTGCCCCAAGTTGTCTCACAACAAGACATTCAAAATGCAATACAAAAATATGGTTCCTTTGCTGGGAAACGCCTTCAGGCATGGCAACAACTTGTAAATGATAATATAGGTCAACCCGAGTCCGTTCAACTCACAAATGTAAACAATTTCTTTAATGAAGTTCGCTTTATTGACGATATTGACCACTGGAAACAAAAAGACTATTGGGCCACCCCTATTGAGATGCTTTCAACCGATGCGGGCGATTGTGAAGACTACACTATTGCAAAGTACTTTACCCTTAAAGCATTAGGCGTGTCTGAAAAGAAACTTTATCTTACCTATGTTAAAGCCATTCGCCTCAACCAAGCACATATGGTACTCACTTACTTTAAAACACCACAGTCCACCCCGCTTGTATTAGATAATATTAATAAGCACATTTTAAAGGCAACAAAACGTGATGACTTAGTGCCTGTTTATAGCTTTAACGGAGATGGGCTTTGGCTGGCAAAACAACGAGGAAAGGGGCGTTCCGTTTCTGGCGGGACTAAAAAACTAAAAGCTTGGAATAACCTACTCGAACGACTTAGGCTTCAATAGCTGTAATAATTCAGTGAATTGTCAAAATATATAGTAACGACTTCGCTTACTTTATAATGACTAAATAATAACCCGAAGGACAAACATCATGAGTTTAAATAAACAAATGGCTCTTTTCATCGCATCCTTGCTGATGATCCTATTAATCGGTACATTTATTTTAAACCTGAGTAATACAAAAGTCTTTTTGCAAGAACAACTACGCTCCCATGCACAAGATACCGCCACCTCTCTAGGGCTATCTCTTAGCTCAATTAAAGACCCTAAAGATACGTCAAGCATGGAAACAATGATTAACGCGGTGTTTGACCGAGGTTACTATGCAAATATTCGTTTAACAAACAACGATAATGAAGTTATTTACCAAGTCACAAATACAAAAAAAATGGATAATGTTCCCAGTTTTTTTATACAAAGTATTAAACTTTCTGCACCTCCTGCGAGTGCCTTAGTTCAGTCAGGGTGGATTCCCGTTGGAACCCTGACTGTAACAAGCCATACTGGCTATGCTTACATTGAACTATGGAACTCCATTTTAAGCCTCTTAACTTGGTTTGCAGTTGCCGCAATTCTGGCAATTCTCATTATTATTTTTGCACTCAAAATTATGCTGTCCCCATTAAAAAAAATGGAAGAACAAGCACAAGCCATTGTAAAAAAAGAGTATTTAATACAAAAAACGCTTCCAAAAACAGCCGAATTTCGAAGTGTTGTTTGTGCCATGAACGCGATGGTATCTAAACTCAAAGCAGTCTTTGAACGGGATGCCTATACCGCAGAAAAATTACAAAAATTAGCCTATCAAGACCCTGTTACTGAGCTTCATAATCGTCGCCATTTTGAAATGCTTTTAGATAGCTTACTGGATCCTGTTGATGAATCTGGTTCGGGTATCATTTGCCTATTACGAGTCCATGAACTCAAAGTCATCAATGAACATTATGGTTATATTACAGGCGATAAGTTTATAAGAGCACTCTCTGAGTCTATGCAGGCAAACCTATATCATCGTAATAGTATCTTTGCTCGATTAAATGGAACGGAACTCGTTGCTGTCTTACCCGCAACCAATCCTGACCATATTAAACCTCAAGCTGAAATCATCACACAAAATATACCCAATATTCTAAAAACATTGTCTGCGGAAAATACAAAAACCAGCATTTCAATCGCTTATCTCTGTTATGAGCCAGGGCAAACACGCAGTGCTCTACTTGCAAAACTTGACTTTGCCATCAATCAAGCCAACCAACTGGGTCAAAATCAAGTTTATTTTTATAAAACAGATACTACAACACCAACGCCAAATACAACATGGGATAAAAACCTAGATCAAGCCTTTTTTGAGGATCGTTTTTTACTATTTCAACAAAGTTCTTACAATACAAACAGAGAAATTCATGACCAAGAAGTACTTATTCGCTTAACCGATTTTGATGGAATCATTCGGTCCGCAGGTTACTTTATGCCGGCAATAGAGCAACTTAACCGTGTGGAAGAAATTGATAAACGCGTGATCAAGTTAGTTTTACATTTCTTACAACTTAAATCATCCAATCACCCTATCGCAATCAATCTCTCCAAATCAGTTCTCGAAAACCCTCTGTTCAAAGACTGGTTTATTAAAACGTTAACCGATGCAAAAGCATACTCTTCCTCCCTCTCTTTTGAGCTCAATGAACGCTTAATTATTGAAGAAAAAGGAACGGCATGGCCACTTATTAGTGAGTTAAAGCAGCTTAATATCGGCGTTGGAATTGATCACTTTGGTAGCGGGTTAACCAATATGAGCTACCTACAAACCTTACTGCCAGAGTATGTAAAGCTAGACCCTTCATTCAGTAAAAGCATTACCGATGATGAACAAACTAGAAACTATGTTGCAAGTTTGTGCGAACTGGCCAAGAGTTTAGATATTAATGTCATTGCAACCTCAATTGAAAATAAAGGACAACAAAAAGCATTTGCTCATTTAGGCATAGAATATTTTCAAGGCTATTATTATGGCGCACCAGTGGCTTTAATACAGCAGGCAGAGAGTTAAAAAATGACAGAAGAGATGGAATTCAATAAAAATGAAGCACATAAAAAACATACCATAGAAAACATGCAAGACTCTTTAGATAAAGCCAAGGAATCCCTTTCTTCTGACGCTTCTATCAAAACAAGCGTACAACAATCATTACACACCGAACTGTACAGCCCACTGCTTGACTGTTTGGTGATGTACACCAAATTAAATCGTCAACCCTTCTCTAAAGAGGCCTTAATTGCAGGGCTACCCATTGAAAATAACGGCGTTTCGCCTGAAATTTTTATACGTGCGGCAGAGCGTGCCAATTTAATCGCAACCTTTAAAGAGAGAAGCCTCCAAAACATTTCAAACCTCGTACTTCCTTGCATTCTAGTTTTAAAAAATAATCAAGCCTGTATTTTAGAACACATTGATCTAAACACTGGTAAAGCCCGAATTATTTTACCAGATGCCAAGGAAGGCTCAATCAATATTGAGCTTGAAAATCTTGAAAAAGATTACACCGGTTATACTATCTATTTAACGATCAAAATCCGCCATGACAAAAAGTCAGAAAACCTACTTGGCTTTCAAGATGGGCACTGGTTTTGGAGTACACTATGGGCTTCAAAATCAATTTACCGAGATGTATTGATTGCATCCATTGTCATCAATCTATTTGTCTTGGCGACACCTCTTTTTGTTATGAATGTTTACGATCGTATTGTGCCTAACAACGCCATTGAGTCCTTATGGGTGCTGGCTATAGGCGTCAGTGTTGTCTACCTATTTGACGTGTTACTCAAATATTTACGCTCTTATTTTCTTGAAGTCGCAGGGAAAAAAAGTGATGTAATTATGTCAGGTAAAATTTTTGAGCAAACACTCGGACTCACCATGGAGAATCGAAATGGCTCGGTCGGTGCGTTTGCAAATACCCTACGAGAATTTGATAGTATTCGCAGTTTTTTCACCTCAGGAACCATTGCATCATTAGTAGACCTTCCTTTTACTATTATCTTTTTACTGGTTATTTTTTATATTGCAGGACTTATCGTTTTAGTCCCTCTCTCAATTATTCTTATCATCATGACCTATAGTTTTCTACTCAAAGGCCCTATCCAACGGAGTATTGAAGCCACCTACGAAGCCAATAGTCAAAAAAATGCAGTACTTATTGAAACCCTAACAGCTATGGAAACTATTAAGTCTATGGGCATTGAAGCACGCTCTCAATGGAAGTGGGAACAAGCAATTGGCGAAATTGCCCAAGCCAGCTTGCGCTCTAAAATGCTGCAAAGCTCTATTGGAAGAATGACTGGGTTTATGCAACAAATCAGCACAGTTGTTATTGTATTAACCGGTGTCTATTTTATTACTGAGGGCAATTTAACCATGGGGGGGCTCATTGCGACAGTGATGCTTAGCCAACGAGCCATTGGGCCAATGGGGCAATTTGCAAACCTAACAAGCTCTTACTCTCAAACCAAAACAGCCTTTAACTCATTAAATGAACTCATGGTAAAAGAGGTTGAAAGGCCTGCAAATAAACGCTTTATTCAACACCCACATATAGAAGGGCGTATTGAATTTAACAATGTTAGCTTTACCTATCCTGGAGAAACAAAACAGGCCCTTCATCAAGTTAGTTTTATTATTGAACCAGGTGAAAAAGTCGCCATTATCGGGCGTATTGGTTCTGGAAAATCAACCATTGAAAAACTTATTTTAGGTTTTTATAAAATAGATGAAGGTGCGATTCTAATAGATGGTATCGATATCTCACAGCTGGATCCTGCAGAATTAAGGCGCAACATCAACTACGTTCCACAAGATGTAACCTTATTTAGTGGTGATGTTCGTGACAATATCTCTTATAAAGCACCTTACATTGATGACAGCCGTATTTTAAAAGCGGCAAAACTGGCAGGTGTTGATGATTTTATTAAGCAACACCCTTCTGGCTACAGCTTAAAAGTCAACGAAGGCGGAAAATCGCTCTCTGGTGGACAACGACAAAGCATTGCTGTGGCACGAGCCTTATTACTTGAAGCACCTATTTACATGTTTGATGAACCAACCAATGCAATGGATGCTAAAACAGAACAGATCATGATTGATCGCCTCAAAAAAGGCACACTTAATAGCACCACATTATTGGTAACCCATAAAATGAGCTTACTGCAACTTGTTGATCGCCTCATGGTTATGGATAACGGAAAAATGATTGCCGATGGGCCAAAACAAACGGTATTAGATGCGCTTAAAACTGGAAAAATAAGTAAAAAGAAACCATCATGACAAAAAAACATCCCCCCCCTAATCCTTCGACAACAGAGACTAACGAAGAAACAGCAGAATATTCAAGAATTTCAAAAGAAAATATTATTGAGAAAGACATTGAGTTCATGTCGAGCTTAAGTCAGGCCGCTCTTGAAAAGCCTACGGCAAAATCACAATGGCTGGTCTGGATTATCTTATTTGCTGTGATCTGGCTCATCACTTGGGCAAACTATGCTGAGCTGGATAAAATTGTACGAGGAGAGGGTAAAGTAGTTCCTTCTACCAAAATACAAGTCATTCAAAACTTAGAAGGTGGTATTGTTGAAGAAATTTTTGTCAATACGGGCAGTCATGTAATAATAGGGCAAACATTAATGAAGCTGGATAATACCCAGTTTTCAAGCTCGTTTGGCGAAAGTGAAATCAAAGAAGCCCAGTTAACTGCTCGCGCACAACGATTAAAAGCCGAAGCATTTAATAAAGCCTTTAAGCCTCATAAAATAGCAGAAGATACCAGAATACAAGCCCTTTATGACCGAGAGCACTACCTATACAAAGCCAGAGCCAGACAACATAAAACCAATGACAATATCATTGTTGAACAGATCGAACAAAAAAAACTTGAGCTACGAGAAGCTGAAAACCAGCTTACTCAACTTAAACGTACGCTTCAACTACTGCAACAAGAAATTGCACTCACCCAGCCTCTCGTCAACCAAGGTATTGCCTCGCATGTAGATTTACTCAAACTTCAGCGAGAGGAAAACGAAGCCTATTCAAAATTAAAATCCGTCGAATACTCCATTCCAAAGCTTCAATCAGTCATTACCGAGTTTCGCTCAAAGCGTATCGAAGCAAAAGAAAACTTTATGAATGAAGCACATGAAGAGCTTAATCAGGTATTAGCTGAAATTGGCCAACTTGAAAAATCAAAAACTGCGCTGGCCGATCGCGTCACCCGAACAGAAATAAAATCTCCCGTTAATGGCACCATTAAACAAATTTTTGTCAACACTATTGGAGGTATCATCCAACCTGGCAGTGATATTATTGAAATCGTTCCTAAAAATGATAATTTAGTGCTTGAAACAAAAATACTGCCTGCGGATATTGGATTTATTTATGACGGATTGGTCGCAAAAGTTAAATTTACGGCCTATGACTTTTCTATTTATGGTGGTTTAGACGGTACTGTCACTCAAATTTCAGCCGATACGATTACCGATGAAGAGGGCAATAGCTTCTATATTGCACGAATTAAAACAAATGAAAATCACCTAGGAACCCCTCAAAAACCACTGTATTTACTCCCAGGAATGACAGCCAGCGTGGATATTATCGTGGGTAAACATACTCTATTGGACTATCTATTAAAACCAATCATTAAAGCAAAAGACATTGCTCTACGAGAGTCATAAAACAATATAATACCCCAACAACCTATTGTTATATAATAACGCCGTATTAAATACGAACTAACACTCAAAATATACAAATAAAAAATTAAGGCTAAAGATGCACATGAAGCTCCCTTTAATTTCTACTCAAAACCCAAATGCCCTAAAAAACTGGCTTACCGCTTCAGGCTCAGAAGCAAAAGTACTGTATAATTTAAATACATTAGATCAAAAATTTTCGCCTCCAAAAGTGATACTACTGATTCAACTCTCTGACAAAATAAACCAACAACACATTTCAGAGCTCTGCCAGCAACGCTTTGATTTATTAGTATTTAGTGACACCCCTTCGACAGAAGAGGGCATTCAACTATTTAAGATTGGAATTAAGGGCTACCTCAATACGAATGCCTCTGTAGAACGCATACAACAAGCGCTTGCCACCATTGAGTCTGGTAGCATTTGGTTAGGGCAATCGATTATGCAAGCAATGATTGGTCAAGTTGGAAAATCACCCATTAAAAATAACGATTGGAAAAAACTGCTCACTCATCGAGAGAATCAAGTTGTTGAACAAGTACTTAATAAACAAAGCAATCAAGATATTGCCAAAATATTGAATATTACAGAGCGTACGGTAAAGTCCCACTTACACAATACCTTTAAAAAACTCAATGTTTCTGATCGATTAGCCTTGGCTTTAAAGATACACAACTGGTAAAATACTGACTATTACCTACTAAATAAAGATAGATTATTTATGAACAAATACATTTTATACCCAAAATTTCTTATTACATTTGGTGGTATTGTCGCCTTATTTAATATGACAAACACGCTTCACGCCATGGATCTTTCAACCACCGTAGAAGATGCGATTTTGCACAACCCTGAGTTTCGAGAACAACTTAAGATACACCAAGCCGTACAAGCTGATTTACGTGGGGCCGAAGGAAGTTGGTATCCAACCATAGACTTAAATGCAGGCATCGGTTTAGAGGAAATTGATAGAGCCGATAGAGCAGAAACCAGCTTAACAAGAACCGAAGCCAGCTTACGCTTAACAGAAAATATTTTTGAAGGCTACGCCACGGTTAATGAAGTATCTCGTCAGAAAGCTCGCTTAGATGCAGCAGGCTACAATGCACAAGCGTCAGCTAATCAAATTGCAATCGATATGACCTCTGCCTATATTGAACTTGTTAAACAGCAAGACTCCATGAAACTAGCGCGAGAAAGTAAGGCGACCCATGAACGTATTCTAGATCAAATTCAACAACGTACCGAAGCGGGTATTGGAAACCAAGTAGAGGTTGACCAAGCAAAAGCTCGATTAGCACTTTCTAATTCAAACTTAATTGTTACGCGTAATAACTACATTGATGCTCGAACACGGTTTCAACGTATTTTAGGGCGCATGCCTGAAACACAATTAATTAAACCAAACATGCAGTTTCAATTTCCTGATACGCTTGAAGAGGCCATCAATATCGCCCTATCAGATCACCCGACTCTGCGCTCAGCCAATGCCGACATTGCTGAAGCTCGAGCACAACATGCCTCATCTGCAAGCTCTTACTACCCTCGTATTGACCTAGAGCTTCAAAAAACGCTTGATGATAATATTAATGGACTTGAAGGTAAAAATCATAACTTACAGGCCATGTTGCGATTACGATACAATCTTTATAATGGTGGAAAAGACATTGCAAGAAGAGATGTCACGGCCAGTGAGATACAACAAGCCACTGAAATACGAAACAATTCTCGTCGACAAACGATTGAAAATTTAACGTATGCTTGGGCAGCTAAAGAGTATTTAGAAGAACAAATGATCTACATCAACCAACACATTCAGCTTACCTATGCAACTTTAGAAGGCTACCGAAAACAATTTAATTTAGGTCGTCGTTCTCTGCTTGATTTACTGAACACTGAGAACGAATACATTAGCGCATTATTAACTCGAATAGAGACTGAAAGTGAACTCAATACGGCTCAATATCGAACCCTTAATGCAATGGGCAAACTGATTGAAGCACTTAATATTAATATTGATTATGCAATCGTAGAGCACGACTACTCTCAAGAATAAATTCTTTCTCTTTTTCTCCTCTCCAACTTCAAAAAAGGGAGGAGAAAAAGATACCCTTCCTTTTTTACAGGTTTACCGAGAATACTAGGTAAAGCTGCCAAACTCCCATCAAAATCACACTCAATCCTGCAAACTTTCTGACTAAAATATTACGTGCTAGCCTTGTAAAATAAAAAGCAAAAATTCCCATCAATAATAAACTCGGCAATGTTCCCAATCCAAACGCTAACATAATCAGAGCACCGTCTATCGCGCCACCAGAACTCATCGCCATGATAAGCATGCTATAGACTAAACCACAAGGTAACCAGCCCCAAATCAAACCATATAA
This sequence comes from Thiomicrorhabdus sp., assembly GCA_015487015.1. GTDB lineage: Bacteria > Pseudomonadota > Gammaproteobacteria > Thiomicrospirales > Thiomicrospiraceae > Thiomicrorhabdus. Next base: position 8,701 of record WFQP01000128.1, on the reverse strand, counting down.
CCAAGCCTGAGGTATTGTTTTAACAGAACCTAACCGTTTCGTATAAGGAACCAATTTTCGCCAAAGACTCTGCCCTATCTTTTCAATCACAACTAGGCCAAACCACCACCCGCCTAAATAAAGCCCCAATGCAATCATAAACAGCCCAGCAATGACCTGTAACCCCTGTTGAATAGGCAAGAATGTTGCAAGAGAACCTAGAGAAGAACCTAAAAACCCAAAGAGAGCCCCCACTAAAATATAACTGGAAATTCGACCGCTATTATAAGCAAGTTGATAAGGCAACATCCGCCACCAGCAAGCCTGTACTTTAGGGCTTAAACTAAACGTTAACGTCCCGACGACACCTCCACACATGCCTAAACAGTGAACACCCCCAAAAAAACCAACCATTAAAGCTGTAATTAAAATAGGATCCATGCGCTATCTCCGTGTCGCTAAACGATCTAAAGAACGGTAGCTCAATGCCTCAGCAATATGCTGACTACCCACTAAATCAGAGTTTGACATATCCGCTAACGTTCGAGCAATGCGCAATACTCGATGATACCCTCTTGCAGATAAACCCAATTGATTCACTGCACGCTCTAAAATATCTTGGCTTACGGTGTCTAACGCAACATAATGCTGCAAATCTGGTACGCTCAGTGCCGAATTTAAGCACCCTTGACGCGCTAACTGACGAGCACGCACATTGATTACACGCTGACGCACATCAATACTTTTTTCCCCCCCCTCTCCTCCGCCTTGTAAGTCTGAAATATCAACGGGTGGAATTTCTAAATGAAGATCAATTCGATCTAACAAAGGGCCCGATATTTTTTTCTGATAACGATAAATTTGATCTGGAGTATCAGAACAACTGTCAACTACAAAATTAAATGATAATATGGGCATGTTTATAGCACTTTCTACACAGTTAATTGATAATCAGTCAGAATAAAAGTGATTATTTCGGAGTTTTCTACAAAATTAAATGATAAAGGTTGCCATGCCAGCACGAAAAATCCCCTTAAATTATCGAAATATTACCGGCTACATTCAAAGCGATAAAAGTAGTGAGTACACCTACTTTGAAGCCAGCCTTGAAAGAGATGCTTTAATACTGTGCGAATTTGACCCTAATGTTGAGTTTTTTAAAACACAACCAAGGCGGTTTAATTATGTGCTTAATGACAAGCCACGTTATTATACGCCCGATATTATGGTTAAGTACAAAAATGGGTCTGTTTTGCTTGTTGAAGTTAAGTACCGTGATGATCTAAGAAAAAAATGGACGGAACTAAAACCAAAGTTTAAAGCGGCCATTCATGAATTAAAATCAGAACAAAATACTCGCTTTAAAATCTGGACTGAAACAGAAATTAGACGAAATAATGGAAGTTATTTAAAAAACATTACCTTCCTGCTTCCTTATCGAAAACGTCCATTTGAGGACTACCAGTTAGCGACCATTAAAAAAATACTGCCACGAGTCTATGCAAGTACTCCTAGGGAACTAATTGAGCTTTGCTCAACGTGTCCGATAGAGCAGGCAGGCTTTTTGAATACCCTTTGGTATGCCATAGCAAGTGGAATAATTAAGGTTGATCTCAACTTCCCTTTAAAAATGGACAGTGAAATTTGGATGCATCCATCTTCAACATCCATTGAGCATGAAAAGGTAGCCAAAAATGTCTGAAGTTAAATTAGAAGTAGGCGCTGAAGTGTTTCATGGTAACTCCAGTTACAGAATTATTAGCATCCTTGATTTAACGCACATCAACGCAAGAAGCTTAGGAAGTGGTGCCGTGCGAAAGTTTCATATTTCTGAGCTGTCACAATCCCCGAACAATCCTGATAAGCCAATCGACATTATTCCTGCAAAAGACTTAACGACGGTACCAGATGAAGATTGGACTAAAGTACACAATAAAGCACTTTTATTCAGTCAAATACTACAGCTTGATGATGAAATGGATCGGCGTCCTCGATTAAGAGAGGTTGCGAAAGAACTGGGTATATCTGAACCCACAGCATACCGTCAACTGCAAAAATATAAAAACTCTAACGGCAACCCTTTGGTACTGCTTAGAAAACCACGGGATGAAAAAGGGCGATTTGATGATGAGGTTGAGTCCGCTATACAGGAGGCCATCAGTTATTATTTGAGTGGTATCAGACCAAAAATAACACAAGTCTATACAGACTTAAAGGACAAGATTAAAGCTCTCAATAAAGAACGTCTGGCCAATAACAGCAGCCCTCTTCCCACGCCACACATCAACACGATACGCCATAGGATTTCCCGCCTTAGTGCTTCTGAAATCGCGGGACAGCGAGAAGGGAAAAAAGGGAAAGAAACCTATCGCCCAATTATTAGTAAATTCCCAGCTCCCACAAAACCCCTTGAAGTTGTTCAAATGGATCATACGCCACTTGATCTAATTATTGTCGATGATGAGAATCGAATGGATATAGGAAGGCCAACCATTACGCTAGCAATTGATGTTTATAGTCGCGTGGTCACTGGATTTTATATTTCCCTTGAAAAGCCCAATATGCTCTTAACAGGCGCATGCCTTACACATTCTATTTTAGATAAGAAGCGATGGCTTTTAGACCATGGTGTTAAGGGTGAGTGGCCTGTTTATGGCGTAATGGATATTATTCATACCGACAACGGGAAAGAGTTCCATTCAAACTCATTAAAAAGAGCTTGCGATCTTTATAAAATAAACATGGTAAAGCGCCCTTCTGGAACGCCTCGATATGGTGGGCATATTGAACGCTTATTTAAGACCTTTAATGATGCTGGAATTCATACCTTGCCAGGAACAACAAAGTCGAATGTTCAAGGACGTGGGGAATATCAATCTGAAAAAAACGCTGCTTTCACTTTGTTTGAATTTGAGACATGGTTTACTGAATTTATTGTGAATGTTTACCATCGTCAGGTTCACTCTGAAATTGGAATGACACCTCTAGAAAAATACACTCAGGGCATCTTAGGAGATGGCAACAACCTTGGACGGGGGTTACCGCCAAGAATTGAAGACCCGATTAAATTAAAAATTGATTTCCTCCCTTATGAAGAAAGAAGTGTTCAAAAGTATGGTATTCAACTCTTTGGTATCGACTATTACCATGATGTACTTCGTAAATGGATTAAACAGCCAGATAAAGCCCGAAAAAGTGTTCAAAAATTTATTGTACGTTACGACCCTAGGGACATAAGCACCATTTTCTTTTATGATCCAGATATGGAAGCTTATCAAATAATCCCGTACAAAGACACAAGCCATCCTGCGATTTCTTTATGGGAGCTAAAAGAACTCAAACGTAAAGCCAAGGAGTTAAATCCAACAAAACCTGTTGATGAAGATGCCGTGTTTGAGGCTCGTACCCGAATGAAACAAATTACGGAGCAAGCAAAAAAGGAAACGAAGCATGTTCGACGGATGAAGCAAAAAGAGTCTATTCGTCAAAAAGAATCCATTCCTTCCATCGCAAAAAAACAGCAGTCTACCCATGTGCTGAACCCCTCTTTTGAAGAATTCAATGATGATGAATTTGATGATATTAGCCCTTTTGAGGATATTGAACAATGAATCCATACTCGCATTTATTTGATAAAGCCGTTGAACTCTTGGATGCCACAAAGAACGAGCGCATTCACTATGTCAATCAAGATAAATGGGTAGGGTATCCTCGTGCTCAATCTATTCTTGATCGTTTAGAGGACTTCATCACTTACCCTCAAATTGACCGTATGCCAAACTTATTAATTGTTGGTGACAGTAACAATGGTAAAACCAAAATACTCAACCGATTCTTAGAGCGTTATCCTGTTAAAGTTGATGAGGACACTTATACAAACACCCAGCCAGTTGTTTTTATATCAGCACCCTCAAGACCTGATGAAAATGCCTTTTTCATTCGGTTGCTAGAAGATATGATCGTTCCTTATGCCAAAAATGACAGTACCGCCATTAAACGAGAACGAGTGATTAGAGTAATGAAAGCACGAAAAACTCGAATGATTTTAATAGATGAGATACAACACATCATTGCAGGGTCTTACCTTTCACAGAAAGGGTTCTTAAATAGTATTAAAGATTTAAGCAACACGCTAAAAATCCCAATTGTTGGTGCCGGCATTGAAGATGCCTTTCATGCTATTCAAGTTGACTCACAACTTGCTAATCGCTTTCAAGTTGAGGTATTAGAGCGGTGGAAATTTGATTCCAAAGAGAGTCGCTTAGCTTTCTCAAAGCTTCTTCTATCCATTGAAAAAAGGTTGCCCCTACCTGAGCCTTCATTTTTATATAAACAACCGTTCATAGGGCAACTACACTACCTCAGCGAGGGATTAATTGGTGAAGTTGTACTCATCATAAAACAACTTGCCGTCTATGCCATAAAAAATGACTTACCCTGTATCGATGATTCAGTGTTTGGTGAACTCAACATATTGCCTCCATCAAAAAGAAAAGAGTTATTAAAACGGATGCGTTAGGTACTAGAAGGTACCTATTTGACCCTCCGTTTAAAGATGAGTTAGCAACCTCTTGGATTGTAAGAAATGCTTTATTTTTTGGAATGAAGCCTAGCCAACTTTCAACCCTTATTTTTGAAGATCAATATGCTTGGAAGGGTGACCTTGATGTGTTCTTGCCCCCTAGCAGAGTAACAATCCTTAGTCAAAAGACGGGCATTGATGAAGAGAGGATTAAAAACCTAACCTTCTATACCTCTTGTAACTACTTCTACCACCAAACAAACCGAACAACTCAGGTAAAATGGGTAATGCCTCTCGGAGTAAGAACTCGTAAAAAATCATTCGGCCTTCAATATTGTCCTTGCTGTTTAATTGAGGATGGAAACCAACCGTATTTTCGTAAAAATTGGCGTTTAGGGTTTATAACGTGCTGCCTATTTCATTCCGTACAACTCCATGATAAATGCCCTAAGTGTTATCACCCAATAGGGTTTAAAAAACCAAAAAAATCTGATAACAAAATCCTTTACCATCCCGTAAATATGGTTCACTGCTCGAAATGTGATTTTGATCTTCGGCATACTAAATACAAGCAGGTATCCAAAGAGGAGTATGAGATTAACAGAATTAATTTTCTTCAAGCAACCCTAGGATATGGGCAAGCAGGCAATCTTGAATTCAACTATTCAAATCTTTACTTTGAAGGCATTCGACGATTACTTTCCTTCTTAGTTTGCAGCCCAAAAGGTGAATCCACATTCATGTTTCTTAGAGCAGAGTTAGGTCTTTACCAACCTTATCATCGTGAGATCCTTGGCCATAATATTGAACCAGAAAGATTAGACGTTCGCATGAGAAGAACTGGGTTATTAATGATTTACCATTTGTTGCAAGACTGGCCAGAAAATTTTGTTGAAGCCTGTCATAAAAGTAATGCAACCAGCCATCTTATTAAGAGCCCTTACCTTGAGTTTCCTTTCTGGACATCTAATGCATTCTTTTTTCGTATTCGAGAAAAAAAATATTACTCTTGTGAGGGTGAGAAAAAGAATATTGTTGAATATTTTGAAAAACGATTGAAAAAAACAATTTCTCTAAAACAAGTTACTAGGCTTGTGCATTACTATTTTTTTAAGCGGTAATTATCGTTAAAAGCTCCTAAGCCTTATTTACTCCCAACTTATTTATTAGCTGATGAGAAAGAAGTTCAATTTTTCCTTCTCTCAAAATAGGGGAAAATAGTGATTAATAATTTTACCCTAGGCATGAATCAAGTAAATTGCTTGATTGGTTATCAAGCAAATCACTTGACTAGCTATCAAAGCAGAGCAATTAAGTGTAGCTTAACCATCTACTTTTAACATCGGTTAAAAATGAGGGGATTACAGTCCCAATAAAGATGTGATTGACGGTTTTGTTAAGCTATCTGATAAGGTAAGAACCTGGTTTAATTATTGTCGTTTCTATTAATTAATCCTACAAAATAACAGGCCGTTTCTAATTTGTAGTATTTGATTCAGGTATTGTGAAAGGAGTTTTTATATGATACTAGATCTTTTTCTGAGGAGGTTTGTTCGCCTTACTTGCCAATGATATGCTTGAAGGAAGATGAGATTCATATTTGGAGTGCTAATGTTAACCTTCAACCTGACCAGTTGGATGATGTTTCCCTTTGCCTATCAAAGGATGAAATTGAAAAGGCAAATAGATTCAAACTTGCTAGTCATAGGAGAAGCTATATAGCAAGAAGAGGAATATTAAGAAAGCTGCTAGGCAAATACCTTGATATACCTGTGAGTGAGATAAGCTTTTCGTATGGAGAGCATGGTAAGCCTTATCTTGAAGAAGAAGGAAAGCATATCTCATTTAACCTTTCTCACTCAGATGATATGGTGATGTATGGGTTCAGTATCCAAAAAGAAGTCGGTATCGATATTGAGTTTATGAGTAAAGAACCTGGGGTTTTAGATGCACTTCGTTATAGCTTGTCTAAACCTGAATTGGAAGTTCTGGAAACAGTATCTTCAAATGAAAAAATAAACTATTTGTATGATCACTGGGTTTATAAAGAAGCATTATTAAAGTCTGTTGGTATTGGCCTTAACATACAACCTCAGGATGTGGTTATAAGCTCCAGATCCAGTAGTGGATCGATAGCAGTTAAGTGTTTAGGTGATCAACAATTAAGTGAGGCAGAGTGGTCTATGCAGCGTCTTGACCTTATTAAAGGTTTTGCCTGTGCAGTTTGTGTAGCTGGATCAGCTTTAAAGCATAGTTACTTTAAATGGCCTTCAGATTGTTAGTCATGAATTGAATCAAGCTTGTTGGCCAATGCTGTCAACGGCATCCCTATTCAAGCCTTCTGGTTTTTCTCAGCTCTCTCGGAGTCATTGAGAACAATTGTTTGAATTGGTCGGTAAAACGAGATTGTGATTTATAGCCGCAACTTTGGGCAACCTGGCCAATAGATGTTTGCGTTGTTTGCAACAGGTGCAGACCAAGGCTCAGTTTTGTACTATTTTTAATGGCTTGAATGCTAGTGTTTTCAGCCTTGAGCTTACGCCTTAAGGTTGACTCACTCATACACAATTGCTCGGCTAAAAGCTCACCACTCCAGTCTTCTTCGATATGTTGCAACACTAGCTCACTTACCTGATGACTTAAACCTGGTGCTCGTGCAATAGTCGCAACCTGCTCATAACCAGATAAATATATCAGCTGCAGTAATTCTTGTTTACGAAACTGAAAAGCTGCTGTTGGTGCTACCGCAGAGAATTCAATAAACTGAGTCAATGCGGTTGATAGCAGCTCATTTATTTCCCCTTGGAAATACTTTTTGTTGTTATTGCGTTTATCATTGGGTTCTCTGTTGTTGGGAATATCGTTGAATTGATTAAAATCGCTATAGTCAAAGTCAATCAATATCGCTAGATACTCCTCATTACTGGGGATATTTCGCATATCAATATTGGGACAGTTTGACAGAAAGACAAAACTACCAGTTGGACAAACCACCTTGTCCTTACCAAGTTGTTTATAACCGCTTAGAATAAAAATCAGCAAAGGATTGATCACAGGTACATTGTTGATGTGCTGTTCGGATATTGAAGAATAAACAGAAAATGCTAAATTGGACGTAGTTTTGGTGGTTTTTTTTGCCAAATCAATCAAGTTTTTCATAAATCAATAAACCTCAATAGGATGAAATTACATCCATATAATGTGTCACTACTTCTAAAAATATTTGAGTTAATTGCAAAAACTAACTTACGTTAGCACGCTGCGTCCGTAACATTTTCGTACACCAATCTTTGTGTATACGTAACATAATTATTATTTAGCTGAATGCCTGCAGTATACAGATAAGTACCTATAATCGCTCTATTGGATTTGTATATTGTGATACGTTTAGCAACCTTTTAGTCATGGCAATAAAGCCCACAGAAATAAATTACAAAGAAAAGTTATAGGTCAGCCCTACAATCACACTATCTTGCTTACTATCGCCGTCAAAGTCTAATAATGACGTCAATACATAGACCTCACTATTGTCCCCTAAATTGTAAAATACCCCAGCTGTCAGTCCTGAACCATCACCACTATAGGCGGTACCATCCATTAATGTTAAGTCTGTATTGCTCACATGCCCGTAAGACATCGCCCATCTGCCAAAGTCTGTCACTTTCTTTTGCAGTGAAACATTGTAAAAAGACTCATTGTTACTGTTTTCGGCTTTAATATTTTCCACCGAAACGGTGATCAGATAATCATCAAGCCAATGCCTTCCGTATAAACGGGTAGCATTGGCTACACCACTACCATTGGCTACATAAGAGTTGCTGCCCATATTAAGATATTGCACACCAACAACACTGCTGGGTAAGTGATACTCAAGACCATGATGATAATCGCCATTTGAATGAGAACCACTGTAACCCATGTTAAGTTGAAAATTGCCAATCTTAGGTGCTCTGTACATCACTGATCTTTTAGTAAAACCACGAGTTAAAGCGGAAAAGCCAAAGTTATGTGCTGCTGCAACCGTGCCCGATGCTGTATCCCAGAATGGATCACCGTTCTTACCTGCGGCCTTATAAGGCGTTGTCAGTTCACCTACAGTCAAAGATCCATATTGTGGATGACTAAGCGCGTATGTATTGATGATCTTGTTAGTATCTAAACCGTTTGAATTATTCCAGTCCACGACTGAATGATGAGTAT
>WFQP01000127.1 GCA_015487015.1 Thiomicrorhabdus sp. | reverse complement strand
GGCGACGAGATCGTGGTTACAATCAAGCGGAATTAATTGCCAAAGAGCTTGGAAAATTATTGGCGATTCCCGTTATCAGCAAGGGGGTACAACGAATAAAAAATACCCCTTCACAAACGCACTTAACCGCTAAGCAACGTCATAAAAATTTAGGGCGTGCGTTTGACATAAAGGGGGATGATTTTGAGTCGTTATCGCATATTGCATTGGTGGATGATGTGATTACCACGGGGGCAACCATGCAACGATTGGCAAGGGTGCTTCAGCGTAAGACAAATATTAAGCAGATTGAAGCGTGGGCGATCGCTAAAACAAAGTAAATGGTTGCTTATTTTTTACCGTTTACTGTTTACCGTTTGATGGCTTTTAGCCATTTCCATAAATTAAATAGGCTGGCTAACGAACTGGCGACATAGGTTAGAGCGCAGGCAAATAGAATGGTTTTTGCTGTTTTTTGATCTTGTGCATTTAGGTATTCCCCCTCGTTAAGCAAGGGAAGAGCGCGTTTGAAGCTGGCATCAAATTCAACGGGCAGGGTGCTTAGGTGAATGATAACGGGCACGCCCATGGCAATAAATCCTGCCGCAAAGGCCATGATTCCGATAATGGGTGAATGGGTTAAGGGAATTAAAATGGGAGTGGCAAGCAGCGCCATGCCGGCAAATTTTTGCATGATGGTGGCACGTTCAATTAAGGCGGTACGCTGTTTGAGTGGGGGGTAATTATGTTGGTCTTGCAGGGCATGGCCAATTTCATGCGCCACCACGGTGATGGCAGTTAGCGAGTTTGAGTGGGCGTAGGCGCTGGAAATTCGCACGACTTTCTCAATCGGGTCGTAGTGGTCTCCCTGATCGGTCTCTTCGATACGAACGTTTGTTAAGTTGAGCTTTTTGACTAAATGCTCGGCAAACTGCAAGCCTGTTCCAGGAATATCAGGGTGCGGTTGATTGTGTTTTTTTAAGATATGCTGAGTCCATAAGCTGGGCAGCATGGTGAGGATAAATAGAAAGAGTAGACCAATAATTAAAAATGCCATAAATAATTTACTTAAGGAGCCCCTGAATAAGTCCATGAAAATTCTGTGAGTCTTCAAGTCATTTTACCTGCCTCAGCGTTAAATGTCTTTGAAAGGTCTAGACATTACTTCAGCCATTTACCTTCATGCAAAAAAATGGCGTTGTCAGAAATTAATAGACTTATTCAGAGGATTTTTAGCGGAGCAAAGGGTAAGAGGTTGATAGTAGCTTGCGTACTCAATGGGGTGTTGCATCAGTGTCTTCGTTGCAAGGGCAAGTGTTTTGGGGGCTAGGCAGCTAACGAGTGCGGTTGGACTGGGGATGGCGTTATCTTTCATTTGCCATTCGGCCTGTTGCCCAGGTAACAGCGGAGTGGCTTGGTACTGCCAGCCTGTGGGGCTTAAAAACTGATTTAAAAGGGTAGTTTTGAGTGTGTTTAAAGTATTGGCAAGCGTGCTTTGTGGATAGGCCTCTTGCCAGTCTTTGAGTCCTTGATAGATAAAGGCGTAATCTTCGAGTGTAGCCTCTCCCATTGGTTCATCATTAAGCGAGAGTGCTCGTGGGGGATTTTGTTGTTGAATAAGTGTCGATAGCCTAAGCGCCAATGCTTTCCCTTTTTGTAAATAACTGGGTTGCTTGAGGGTTTGGTAGGCTTTTGCATAAGCCGATAGAATGAGGCCATTCCAGCCTAAAATACTTTTGCTATCAGTTGGAATATGCTTGGGATTTGTTTGCAGTTGTGTTCGAATATTTTTCCACTGTTTGGGGGGGATATCTGCATTCGGTATTGGGTGCCAGCCAAATTCGTAGGGGGCTGGCCTGTTTAAATTCCATGCGGTTTGAAGTGGTTTAAAGTCGGAGGGTGCTAAAACTTTTTGCAGGGCTTGTTTGGACCAGAGGTAATTCCCGCCCTCTTGATTGTACGCATCAATAGCAGATTGACTGCTTTGATAGAGTTGAGTGGTGGGGTTGTAGAGGTGCGTTTCAAGGTAGTGTAACGTTTGTTTTGCTGTGGTGAGGTAGTCATTACGTTGAAAGCGTTTTCCAGCTTGTAGATAAATTCGGCTGAGCAGGGCGTTGGTGTAAGCCATTTTTTCAAAGTGTGGGGTTTGCCATTCGGGATCAATGGTGTAGCGATAAAAGCCACCATGAATGTGGTCAAACAGATGTTGAGACTGCATTTGATCAAGGGTTAAGAGCAACCACTCTTCAATAGGCTTGGGAAGTATGGGCATGTTTAATAAGCTTTGTAGCAGGGGGGCATTCGGAAATTTAGAACTGCTCATGTTGTGGGTAAGCCCACCGCTAAAGTCATCTAGCTTATACGCTAGATGTTGAAATAATTGGGTTTGGAACTGCGTTGCGCTAAGGGGCTGAGGAGTGGGAGAACGATAGGGGGGGGTAAAATTTTTAGCCAGCTGCTCAATTTTGTCAGGGTACTGCTTCCAGAGGCGGGTGATGTTATTGAGTGTGGTATTAAAATCTTGGTTATTTAGGTAAATAAAGGCGGCAAAAGGGTAACCATCAGGGGTTAAGACAATGTGTTGTGGCCAGCCTGCTTGACCAATAGCGCGTTGTGAAAAGTCTATTAAGGTTTTATCTAATTCTGGGTTGAGCTCTCGATCGATTTTAACGGAGATAAAGTGTTGGTTTAGGAGGGTGGCAGAAATTGGATTTTGATAGCTCTCTTGGTGCATAACATGACACCAGTGGCAAGAGAAGTAGCCACTGGAGATAAAAATCAGTTTGTTTTCAGTTTTAGCTTTTTGTAACACCGTGGCACTCCAGTTTTGCCAATGCACGGGATCTTGTCCGTGCATGGCTAAATAGGGGCTGTTGTGTTGCAGCAGTTGATTGGGAGAGAGGGCGGTACTGTAAGGCGAAAACAGCAACACAATTAAAAAGGCCATCGCCTTTTTAAGGAAGGACGCCCCCTTACTTAGAATCTTTGTTTTTGGGGGCTTTGGATGATGTTGCATCATTTGCACCACTTGGTGTTTGATTTTTGTCCGCTTGGTTTTTTTGGTACTGTTTATCCAATATACCCATTTCAGAATCAATTTGATCAAACTCTTGATCCCAATCGAAGTCATCGTTGACTTGGTCTTGATAGCGATCGTCAAAGTCGTACTTTGGTTGTTTATTTTCGGCTGTATCAGTTGTGCTGTTTGTTGACTCTGTTTGTTCTTTTTTTGCTTCATTGGCCGCGCGACGTTTCATCACGTAAGCGCCCACTAATAGACCCACTTCAAACAGTAACCACATAGGAACGGCAAGTAGGGTTTGAGAGATAAGATCAGGCGGTGTTAACAGCATACCAATAATAAATGCACCCACGATAATATAGGGGCGAGAGTGACTGAGCTTTTCAGCAGTGGTCATGCCGGTGAGAATTAAGAGTACCGTGACAATCGGAACCTCAAAGGCGATGCCAAAGGCAAAAAACATTTTGATGACAAAATCTAAGTAGAGAGATATGTCGGTGGCAATGGTAACCCCGTCGGGAGCTGCTTGTGATAAAAAGCCAAATACTAATGGAAAAACTACGTAATAGGAAAACAAGCCACCTGCATAAAAGAGGAAGGAGCTGAAGAATAAAATGGGGGCAACGAGCTGCTTCTCATGAGAGTAGAGAGCCGGAGCAATAAAGCGCCAAATTTGATAGAGCACATAGGGCATGGCCAGGTAGATGGCGAGTATAAAGCTTAATTTAAACGGGGTTAAAAAGGGCGAGGCGACCCCTGTGGC
>WFQP01000126.1 GCA_015487015.1 Thiomicrorhabdus sp. | reverse complement strand
GTTTGATATTAAAATTATTTTTTGGACCTTCTTTAAAGGGTTTATGAATAAGAACGCGTATTAACTATTAACGGCTTGTTTAGGCTGTTTTGAGTCCGTATGCCGTAAATGGTGTTTTTAAAAAAAATCTACTCCAGAGTTCCCTCACTGTATTTGAAAATTATTTTTTATGTTTATGGCGCCACAATCGCTTCGTCGTTTGACAAACTTCTACTTAATAGTTAAAGTCTAGTCAGTCCGGTTATATTTTATTTAAGGGGGATCTCGTTATGGATGGTAATGTGTGGCAGTTGCAAGAGGCCAAGAGTAAATTTAGTCAATTAGTTGAGGAGGCGATGCATAAGCAACCTCAAGTGGTTACAAAGCATGGGCATAATGCCGTTGTAATTTTGTCATTTAATGAGTATATCAGCCTTACAAAGCCTAAAATAGACTTAGTCACGTTTTTAAGAGCATCTCCTCTGGCCGAAGAAGTGATTGATTTGACAAGAAATAAGGACATTCCAAGAGATGTGAATCTATGAAATATCTTCTTGATACCTGTGTGATTTCTGAAGTGATAAAGCCCTCTCCAAATAAAAATGTTATTAAATGGTTAAAAGAGCAGGAAGAGAGCGGTTTATATCTGAGTGTACTTACATTTGGAGAAATTGAGAAGGGCATTGAAAAATCAGTTGATGAGAGACGAAAAAATAAATTGAGACTGTGGGTTGAAGAGGATTTAAAGGAACGATTTGCAGGGCGGATACTACCAGTTGACATGGCGGTGGCAACCAAGTGGGGGGAGATTCAGGGAAAATCTGAAAGAGCAGGTAGGCCACTTCCTTCTATTGATGGACTTATTGCGGTGACGGGGCTTGTGAATAATTGTGTTGTTGTAACAAGAAATATTTCTGATATGCAACAGAGTTCAGTTGCATTGCATAATCCTTGGACGAGCTAAGGTAGCTGTCTGGTCGCTACTCAAAGCTTCCCAATCAGGAGCGGAGTTCAATGACTTTATACTTACTTGAGCGTGCTTTTGGAATGCGAATAATCACGATATTTTCACGTGGAATGAGCTTAAAGTTTGCTTTAATGGGGGTAAATTGTTGGCTTTTTTCATGCCATTCAAGCAGTTGGTAAGGTTTATTTGGGTTGAGCCGGTTTGTTGTGATCGTGAGTACATCGTCTGAACGGTGAACTTTAAACAGATCATAGGGTTTAGCAAGAGGTTCGCCAATAAATAGCCCTTCACTAGGTTGCAGTACCGATTTCCAATAGGCCTCGATTAAGGTTTCGCCTTGTAAATATCGAGGAATCAATATTTCAGGATTGGGAAATTTTTGTACAAAATTACAGGGTTCTACTACCGTTCCATAACTGCCTGTTGCACCTGCCTCCAGCCATCTAAACGCTTTCATTTGTCCTTTTTCACTTAATCCATTGCCTCCTGCGGAGGTTAAGTGGTCGGCGATAGCACCGGGTAGGTAGTGGTTGGTGAAAATATCAGGTACGTGTTTTAATCCTGTTTGATAAAACATGACCTCATCTTTAAGTGAAATATAGTCTGTTGGTTGTTTACGCATGTCTAAAGAGTGTATCTCTAGCAGGGGATGGCTAGGATAATGGGTTGCAAAGCGCTTAAATAGACCTGCGCGAGTGCTTCTGGCTCGGTCTTTGGTTTGGAGTAAATAAGCGTGTCCTTTAGGGCGTGTACCGTCGGATTGCACGCCACGTTGGACTAGATCGTGAATAGTTTCATAATTTTGACCTGTTAATAACATAGTAGGGCGCATGCCTAGGTCTGTCCAAGGCGCACTACTATTGCTGTTAAAGTAGGGCGAGTTAGGCGTGGGAAAACAGCCTTTCTTTTTTGGTTGACACCATTTTTGATCGTAACCAAAGGCCAAAGCGCTGGTAATAGACATGCAACCCACGCGGTAGGGGGCTTTCCAAGTAGCAACAAACGCTTGAATGTCATCGCCAACTTGATCCATTAAGGTTTGATAGGCCGCCTTAAATTGTTTGGGAGAGATATTGGATTTATTGGGGAGGTCGAGATAAAAAATATGGGCTTCTGGGATATTACGTTCTTGTTTATAAAGTAGCGCGGTACGCAGTGAAAGTGCATCGTTATTTTTAACCAGTATGCCAATGTTTTGAGAGGTAATTCCTTGCTGAGGCAGTTCTACTGTGGGGATAAT
>WFQP01000125.1 GCA_015487015.1 Thiomicrorhabdus sp. | reverse complement strand
TTATCAAAGTCGTTAAATAGCCGTGCTATTCGCCTTTTTTGATAAGCTCACCTTATAACGTTTCTGTGATTTTCGTTACGGTTCTAGTTCTCGGACAGACTCCTAGCCCAATGCAATTGGGCTAATCCATTACCTGTTTATTTACAATGATTTTCCCTTGGTTTTTTCTAGTTATTTCAAATAAATAATCCAATTTTTAGGTGTATTAAATACTGGAAAAATAGGTTATTAATAGGGGGGGAGAATTTTTTAATGTGGAATGGGTTAGTGCGCCTCATCCCAGTTATGGCCTTGGCCGATATCAACAATTAACGGTACTTTCAGTGTTAAAGCCGATTCCATAATGGCTTTAATCTCTTTTTTAGCGGCTTCAATGTCGTTTTCGGCGACTTCAAATACCAGTTCATCGTGTACTTGCATCAGCATTTGAATATCAAGGTTGCAGGTGTTGAGCCACTGTTCCATTTGAATCATCGCAATTTTAATAATATCAGCGGCGGTTCCTTGCATAGGGGCGTTAATGGCGGTGCGTTCAGCGTATTGTCTCAGTTGCCCATTGCGGGCATTAATGTCGGGCAGGTACAGGCGGCGACCTTTTAGGGTTTCGACATAACCTGTTTCTTTGGCGTGTTCTTTGGTGTTTTCCATGTATTGCAATACACCGGGGTAACGTGAAAAGTAGAGATTGATGTACTCTTGTGCGGTTCCACGTGAAACGTTAAGTTGCTTGGCGAGGCCAAAGGCGGACATGCCGTAAATTAATCCAAAGTTAACGGCTTTGGCACTGCGACGTTGTTCGGTGGTGACTTGATCCAGTGCCACGCCAAAAATCTCAGCGGCGGTGGCTTTGTGAATGTCTAGCCCTTGTGAAAAGGCGTTAAGCAACCCTTGATCGCCAGATAAATGTGCCATGATTCTGAGCTCAATTTGAGAGTAATCGGCGGCCACCAGTTGGTAGCCTTTTCGTGCAATAAAGGCTTGTCGAATACGTCGGCCTTCGGCAGTACGAACGGGAATGTTTTGTAAGTTGGGTTCGGTAGAGGACAATCGTCCCGTTGAAGCCACGGCTTGCTGGTAGGAGGTGTGAATACGCCCTGTATCAGGATCAATTTGTTTGGGCAGTGAGTCGGTGTAGGTGGATTTGAGCTTGGCAAGGCTACGGTATTCTAAAATTAAAATGGGCATTTCATGCCCTTGTTCTGCCAACTCGGCCAAAACGGGTTCGGCGGTTGAGGGTTGACCTTTGGGAGTCTTTTTAATAATGGGTAGTTCTAGCGTTTCAAACAGTACCACTTGAAGTTGTTTGGAGGAATTGAGGTTAAAATCACTGCCTGCAATTAAGTGTGCTTTTTGTTCAAGCTCTGCTAATTTAAGGGTAATTTCTTTACTCTGTTTGGCCAGCATGTCGGTGTCCAGTAACACGCCGTTGCGTTCCATGTGTGCTAAAACGGGCATTAAAGGCATCTCTATGTCGGTAAACACGTCCTTTAGGGTCGGTTCTGCTTCTAACTGTTGCCAAATTGTTTTATGTAGTTGCAGGGTAATATCAGCATCTTCGGCAGCATAAGGGGCGGCGGTTTTGATCTCTATTTGGTTGAATTTAAGTTGTTTTTTGCCTTTTCCTGCAATCTCTTCAAAGTGGGTGGTGCGGTGGTTTAGGTATTTAAGCGCTAAATCGTCCATATTGTGGCGAGTGGCCACGCTGTTTAAGGTATACGATTCCAGCATGGTATCAAACTGAATGCCTTTGAGTGAGATGCCGTGATTTTGCAACACATGCCAGTCATATTTTAAATTTTGACCACATTTAAAGATATTTTCATCTTCTAAAATCGGTTTAACTTGATCTAAAACCGTTTGTAAATCCAGTTGTTTGGGGGCATTGTCGTAATCGTGTGCTAAAGGAATGTAACAAGCGAGATTACTGTTTGAATCCTCTGGATTTTCAATGGCAAAACACAGTCCAACAATGTTGGCTTGTAAGGTGTTAAGTGAGGTGGTTTCGGTATCAATCGCAAACAGTTTAGCCTTTTTTAAGCGTTCTAACCAGCGTTCAAATTGAGCGGTGGTGTAAACGGTTTCGTAATGTTGTTGAGTGTTGACGGCGGCACTTTCAATTGGGGTTTGGGAGAGGGGGGGGGAAGAATTTTTATCACTATTTGTTGCAATGGGGGCAGGTGCTTTTGTGCCGGTGGTTTTGGTAAAAGGTACTTGCCCAACCATGACTTGATTAAGCCAGTTTTTTAAGTCGTATTCGGCAAACAGTTCTTGTAAGCGCTCCATATTGGCAGGGTGACGTTGAATGTCCTCTAAATTAACGGGCAAATCACAGTCCAGTTTAATGGTGGTCAGTTGTCGGGACAGCAGCAGTTGGTCAATGTTATTGCGAAGGTGTTCACCTATTTTTCCGCCAATCATAGGTGCGTTGGCAATTATATTATCCACATTACCAAAGGAGGTCAGCCATTTCACAGCCGTTTTGGGGCCACACTTGGGTATGCCGGGAATATTGTCGGAGCTGTCGCCCACTAACGCTAAATAATCAATGATTTGATCGGGACGTACGCCAAATTTTTCCACCACCGAATCTGGGGTTAAAAACGTGTTGTTCATGGTGTTAATCAGGGTAACGTGGTCATTCACCAGTTGAGCCAAATCTTTATCGCCTGTAGAGATGAGTACATTGTGTTTGGTTGCGGCGGCTTGTTGGGCAAAGGTGCCCATGACATCATCGGCTTCTACGCCATCAATGACCAATAGTGGCAGTCCCAGAGCTTTGACTATTTCATGAATTGGTTCGATTTGAGAGCGTAACTCGTCGGGCATAGGCGGGCGATGGGCTTTGTATTCAGAGTACATCTCATGGCGAAAGGTAGGCCCTTTGGCATCAAAAATAACCGCCATTTTTTCGGGCTGGTATTTTTCAAGTAATTTTCCCAGCATATTAATGACCCCAAAAATGGCACCTGTTGCTTGTCCTTTACTATTCGTTAAGGGCGGCATTCCGTGAAAGGCTCTAA
>WFQP01000124.1 GCA_015487015.1 Thiomicrorhabdus sp. | reverse complement strand
GGGGTACTTACGCCTCGTGATTACAATGAGTTTTCACTGCGCTACATGCATAAAATTGTTGACGGTCTAAAACGTGAAAATGATGGCCGTAAAGTTCCGGTTATCTTATTCACCAAAGGCGGTGGGCAATGGCTAGAAGCGATGGCCGATACTGGTGCCGATGCACTTGGATTAGATTGGACAATTAATATTGACGACGCACGTGCCCGCGTTGGTGATCGTGTTGCCTTACAAGGCAATATGGATCCATGCATTTTATACGCTTCTCCTGAGCGTATTCGTGAAGAAGTTGCTACCATCTTAAAACAGTATGGTAAGGGATCAGGACATGTCTTTAATCTAGGGCATGGTATTCACCCTGAAATCAACCCAGAACACGCTGGCGCATTTATTAATGCCGTTACGGAGCTAAGTGGTCAATACCATAAGTAAGACACAGAGCCACACATAAAAAAACCCCGTTATTTAAACTTAAATAACGGGGTTTTTTATGCTTATCAATAAATGCTTAAATCGCCTTAAACTCTTCAGGCATATCCAAATCTTCATCATCAAACAAAAACTTTTGCATCTCTTCGTGTAAAAAGGTGCGCGCTTTTGGGTCTAAGCTGGATAAACGATACTCGTTAATCAAAATGGTCTGTTGACCTAGCCACTGCTTCCACGCCTCTTTAGATACATTGTCATACACTCTTTGGCCTAATTCACCCGGAAAAGGTAAAAAATCCAACCCTTCTAACTCTTCGCCCATTTTGACGCATTGAACTTTTCTAGACATTTTGACTCTCCATTTAGAGACCTTTACACTCTACTTGCGCTAAGGTCTCATTAATTTTATTAATTTAGTTGTCGGTGCAGGCAGCCCTAACGTTGCTTCATCCATACCAAGCGATTGGCGGCACACCCATTGACCTTCCCACTGAATAGCTTGATTTTGTACGCTTTTTACAACCATTGGAAAAATCTCTAAATGGTAGTGGCTAAAAGTGTGACGAAATGAGTCCCATTCTACCAAACTCTGAGTAACATCCGCTTGACTTTCATCCATTTTAATCTGTTCCAAACAGGCTTGACGTGAATCAAATTCAGGAAAACTCCATAAACCACCCCAAATGCCTTTTTGAGGCCGCTGCTGTAAAAAAACCTGACCTTGTGTGTTTTCTAAAATTAAAAAATAGGCCTGTTTGATCGGTTTTAATTTTTTAGGTTTAGGGGTGGG
The DNA here is from genome assembly GCA_015487015.1 of Thiomicrorhabdus sp. Classification (GTDB taxonomy): domain Bacteria; phylum Pseudomonadota; class Gammaproteobacteria; order Thiomicrospirales; family Thiomicrospiraceae; genus Thiomicrorhabdus. The sequence goes on along the minus strand of WFQP01000124.1, from coordinate 13,756 downwards.
TAAACTCTGAACTTGATCCGTTTGCCGCGCTAAACACGTTTTAATCATGGGACATGCTTGGCAGCGTGGCTTGCTCCGTGTACACACGGTTGCACCTAAATCCATAATGGCTTGAGTGTAGTCATTAAACCGTTTAGAAGGGGTTAAATCATCTGCTTTTTGCCATAAAACCTGCTCATTCTTTCGCTCTCCCGTCCAGCCTTCAAGTGCAAAGTAACGACTCAAAACACGTTTAACATTGCCATCTAAAATAGGCATACGTTGATTCAGAGCAATGGATAAAATAGCGCCTGCCGTTGAACGACCAATACCCGGAAGTGCCACAATATTCTCAAATTTTGTTGGAAAAACACCCTGATGGTACTCAACAATGTATTGAGCACTTTTATGTAAATTGCGCCCTCTTGCATAATAACCTAGCCCAGCCCAATGAGACAACACCGCTTCTTGAGAAGCAGAAGCCAGTGCTTCAATCGTTGGGAAAGAACGCATGAATCGCTCATAGTAAGGGATCACTGTTTTCACTTGTGTCTGTTGCAACATAATCTCAGAGACCCAAACTCGATAGGGAGTCATCTGCTGTTGCCAAGGGAGATCATGGCGACCATATTGATCAAACCACTGTAATAATTTTTTTGAAAAAGAGGACACATCAAACCCAACAATAAAGAATCACGCTATACTACACCATTATTTTTTAAAGCAATTAATTAACCATAGCCATGACTCAAAAAACACCAAACCCAGACATTCCAGAAAACTTTCGAATCAAAAGCTTTGCCTTACGCCAAGGTCGTCTTTCTCCTGCACAACAAAAAGCCATTGATACGCTCTGGCCAACTTTTGGACTGGAAGTTAACAATACCTTATTAGACTTTACCCAAGTGTTTAATCGTGAAGCCCCGACCATCGTTGAGATTGGCTTTGGTATGGGAAAAAGTCTGGCCGAAATGGCGGAAGCCAACCCCGATCAAAATTACATTGGAATAGATGTACACCGCCCAGGCGTTGGCGCACTGTTAAAATTAATTGCTGAAAAAGAGTTAACCAATATTCGGGTGTTTAATCACGATGCCATCGAGATATTAGAGCAGTGTATTCCTAAAAATAGTTTGGCGGGCGTGTATCTATTTTTTCCAGACCCTTGGCATAAAAAACGCCATCATAAACGCCGAATTCTCCAGCCAGAATTTGCTCAAAGCATTGCACAACACCTTAAAATAGGCGGTCACTTTCATATGGCAACCGATTGGGAAAACTATGCTGAACACATGATGGAAGTGATGAGTGCTGCCCCAAATTACCGTAATAGCGTCGGCGAGAATGCTTATACTCCCCGACCTGAGTACCGTCCTTTAACCAAGTTTGAACAACGAGGCCAGCGTTTAGGTCATGGGGTTTGGGATTTGATTTTTGAACGTATTTAACTGTCGCGCTTACAATAACTAAGACGCATTTTTTAACAAGTTACCCACCTGTTCAAGCAAGGCTCTTTGCTCTTTTGTTCCCAGTGATAATGTAACAAGATTCATTGTCCAAACGGCTTGATCAGAGGTATTTTTAGCCCCTAATATGCCTTTGTAGGTCATGGGGATGGTCAGTCCTTTTAAAATTTCTCCCCCCCCTATCGGGCGATCAACAAAGAGAATGAGTCCCGAATCAATATGAGCGGTGTTTAAATCAAAGGTACCCGCACCGGTAATCGAAAATCGCTCACTGCGTACATTCAATTTTCTGGCCGAATACTTACCGTCTAACCAACGACCCAACACCACTACCTTTTGAACCTCAGTATAACTCGGCTGAAGATCCAGCTCGCCTTCCAACAAAGCATTAACATCCAGCCCATCCACCTTAGCATCCGTGATATCCAGAGACCATTTTCCAGTCAGATGTGATTTTAATTCGGCCACTTGAGTTCCCATAGTTTTTAGGTCAAAACGACTTACCATCACCCCCGCCAAAACAGGAAATACTTTAATTTTGGTTAAATCCAATTGATTCACGCGCCCCTTCCAGTGATAAACAGGTTGTTCACCCGCAAGATCAATGGTTAACCGAGACAGCAGTTCTCCTTGATATAAGCTGGCGTCTAAAGGCGCAAATTCTAATACCCCTTGTTCTGCCAATAGCTCCATCTCTAAGGCCTCAATTTGAACACCTAAGGCATTCACATTCGTTAAATTTAACATTCCTGTCGCATTGAGCTGTTGTAAAAAAAACATCGAAATAGGTACGGTAACCTGCGGCTTAGAAGCGATCATGGTTTCAGGCTCATTGACAAGCGAAGGCTCTAAATTTTTCCCCCCCTCTATTGAACTCAGAGAAGAAGGTGATGCACTGGTGACGTAAGCACGATACAGATCGATATTTAAGCGATCAATGTTTAAATCAAAATTTAGCTGCTGGTCACCTTGTAACTCATACGACAGCCCTCCGGTAATATGGCTTTCATCAATCTTTAAATCCAGTTTATTCAATAACAGTAAATCACCATCCCAATGCCAATCAAACTGACCATTACCTTCAGAGAGTGCTTTTTGATCCACAAACTTAGGCAGTGGTACGCCCAAATGTTTAGCCCACTCTTTAAACTTAAGATGCTGAATATTTGCTGTACCGGCTAAGGCTGGAGTTAAACCTAAATTTCCCGAAAAGCTGGTGTCTAACTGACCATCCAGTCCATTAAACTTCGCCTTTTCTACCTTAATTTTTAGAGAATCTAAGGCTAATTCAAATCGTTCACCTTGGGTAGTGAGTCGAATTTCAGGTATCTTTTTTTCCTCAGGTAAGCGAACTTTAAATACGCCATGCCATTGACTTAATTGCCATATTTTAAAGGCCGAGCCCACCTTCAGCTCACCATTCAATGTCACATCATACATGCGATCTGACAAACTACTCTGATAGATAAATTCACTGCTCACATCAAACGGTTGCCCTTTACGTACATCAAATGCCAACACATTCACATTCAAAAGTGTCTCGGCAAAGCCACTGGTCTTATCATAAAATTGAAACAAGCCATCATGCACCACTAAACTATTCAAGCCCCAAGGCGTTGTCTCTTGAGAAGGTTCTTCTGTTTTTTTCCCCCCCCCTGTCTCCGCGTGAAGGCTTACTTGAATTTTTTCGAGTGATTCAAACCACTCTGTCGCTGTTTGAGGTTTGGCAAAAATTGGTGTTTTGTTTGAAACTAACCAGTACGCTAACCCTTTAATGTTTGACCAGTTGTCCCCATGCTCCGTTTTGATTAAATGCAACTTAGGCTCAAGCAACTCCAAACTGGTTACTTTAATGGTTTTACTCAAGAGTAACGCGGATAATGACAGCTCAATTTGAGTCTCTTTAATTGACAATAAACGCTCCGAGCCAAACCCTTCGGGGTTCTTTAAATACGACTCACCCACCGTAAAAGCAAACGGAAAAATAGAGACATCCACCTCTCCCTCTATCTTAAATTCACGATTAGTATAAGAGGAGATCTCTTGCTCTATTTTAGGTTTGTATTGATTAAAATCAATAAAACTCACCGCCCCAGCAAACGCTAAAAAAAGTAAAATGGGAATAATTCCCAGTACCAATGTAAGGCGCTTTAACCATTTAAAAAACATTCTCTTTTTCATCTAAAAACTCTCTTTAATACTTGTTCTTCGGCTCAAAACTCAAGCACTCTTCTAAACCTATCTCTTCTAAAATCGGATCATAATAAGGGGAGACTCCTCGGTCATCGCCTGCCAAGCCCTGAGCTAAATAAGCCTCAATATCTACTTCCGATAACGCTTCACTTAAGTAAGGGCCCTGCATTAAATAGCAGCCGTAACTGTTTAAAAAAGCCACTTGCTCAGCACTGGATACGCCACACGCAATGACTTTTTTATTCAATGTTAGCCCCATTTCAATGAGTGTCGCTGTCAAGGTAGCAATAACCTTATTATGCGACACCTCCTGTACAAATCGAGGGCTTAAGCTTAAACGATCAATCGGCCAATCGTGCAGTCGTAACAGAGACCAATTACCCGCCCCAAATGAGCGAATGGCAATGTCTACCCCTAACTTGGACAGCTCAGTTAAGTGTGCCATCACCGAAAAACGTTGACTGTTTAAACACCCTTCGCTTAACGATAAAATCACCAACTCTGGAGGCACACCATAGTCATCCAGTAACTCTGTTAACCAGTTCACAAACTCTTTTTGCTGAAAATGACATGGGCGAATCTCTATTGCACACGCAATTTCCACCCCCTCTTGCTGTAATTGAGCGCAAAAACGAATGGTCTCCGCCACCATCCACTCTCCCAGCACAACTCCAACTTGAGACTCCTCAGCAATACTCAATAACTGCACCGCATCCAAATTCATTAACTCGGCACACTCTGCAAAATTTAACTTGGCTTCAATCGCCACCATCTCTTGGCTTTGGGTATCAAAAACAGGTAAATAATCTAAGGTTAATTGTTGCTGTTTTAAGGCTTTTCGCAACTGAACTTGTACCTGACGGCGCTGCTCAATTTGTCGCATCATCTCAGGCTTATAAAATACCACTTGATTACGTCCTGAATGCTTGGCTCGGTACATGGCTAAATCGGCATATTTTAATAAAGCTTCAAGCTCTCGCGCATCCTGTGGATAGTACGACACGCCAATGGAGGCACCAATTTCAACTTCAGTACTTTCATCACAACTGGCACTACGGTGTAAACAGATTGGTTGAGAAAGGCATTTAACAATGGCATTCGACAATGCATCCAACCGAGCAATGGAACTAGGGTGTTGAACCAGTACTACAAACTCATCCCCACCAAAACGACCCACCCTATCCGCCTGCTCACCTTCCAAAACTAAGCAGGACTCAATTAAACGCGCCACTTTTTGCAGTAACCGATCTCCTGCATCATGCCCCAAGCTGTCATTGACCCACTTAAAGCGGTCTAAATCAATAAATAACACCGCTTTTAAATGGTTCGTATCAGAGCCTGTTTGACTCTCTAAACAATCTTGAGCAAAGGTCAACCAGCCGGCGCGGTTGGCGATTTGTGTGAGCGCATCTATTTGAGTCACTTTTAACGTATTCATTTTTAAGAAACCTCAGCATATCGAAAACAAGAAACCACATGATCGTTCACCATGCCTATCGCCTGCATATAAGCGTAACAGGTTGTCGAGCCAATAAATTTAAAGCCATTTTTTTTCAGGTTTTTGCTCATTTTATCTGAAATATCAGTACGAGTTGGCACCTCAGATAAGGTTGCCCATCTGTTTTGAATGGGCTGACCGTTTACAAACGACCAAATATACGCATCAAAACTGCCGTATTCTTGCTGAATTTCTAACACACATTTTGCGTTCACCACTGTGGCATTCACTTTTAGTTTATTTCGAACAATATCAGGGTTCTCAAGTAATTTCGCTATTTTTTGTTTGGAATACTGGGCTATTCTTTCAACCTCAAAGTTCTCAAACGCCGCTAAATAACCGGCTCGCTTTTTAAGAATCGTATGCCAACTCAACCCCGCCTGTGCGCCCTCCAAAATAAGCATTTCAAAGAGAAGACGATCATCATGCACTGGCACACCCCACTCTTCATCATGATACTTAGTTTCCAAAGGGTTTGAATTGGCCCATTCACAACGATTCATAATATTCTCACTTATAAAAACAGGCTCACCACATCATTCAAGTAGTGCCTGCCTTTCGTGGTTAATTTTAAGTAATTGGGTTCTGACACCATTCGCCAACCTTTTTGCTGCATAATTTTTACCCCCCCCTCTATCGCGGAGCGTGGCAACCCCGTGCGCTGTTCAAACAGCGATAAATCAAATCCATCTTGCAGTCGCAGTGCATTCAGCATAAATTCAAAACACGCATCGTGCTCCGACACCAAAACCTGACGACCAGGTTGAGGGCGTTGCATTTCCGCAACATACCCACCTGGCGAAGCAGGCATTTGGGTGCGCCAAATTTTACCCTCGGGTGGCACTGTTATTTTGCCATGTGCGCCCGCCCCCAAGCCAATATAGTCGCCAAACTGCCAATAGTTTACATTATGTTGGCACCGCCTATTTTTCTGTGCAAAGCCTGATACTTCATAATGTTCATAGCCTGCCTCTTTAATACGAGACTGACACGCCAACTGCATATCCCATGCTAAATCGTCCTCGGGAAGGGGGGGGGGATTTTTATAAAAAGGGGTATTTGGTTCTAATGTCAGTTGATAATGAGAGAGATGGGGGGGGGAAAAAAGCAGGGCTTGCTCAATATCCGCCAACGCTTGTTCAATGGTTTGATTAGGCAGTGCAAACATTAAATCCAAATTAAAATTGGTAAAGCCTGCTTGCTTGGCGGCTTCAATGGCCAAACACGCCTCATCGGCACTGTGAATACGACCTAATGCTTTTAACTTTTCATCGTCAAAACTCTGAATGCCCATCGACAAACGATTGATACCCGCTTGGTAAAACCCCGAAAACTTTTCAAAATCCACCGTACCGGGATTGGCTTCCAGAGTTATCTCAATGTTCGGGTTAAAGCCTAACAAGGCTCGTGCATGAGACATAAAACGGTTCAATCCCTCTTCTGAAATTAAGCTAGGCGTTCCGCCCCCAAAAAAGATGGCATGAATCGGCCGCCCCCAAATCATCGGTAAGGTCTGTTCCAACTGTTTAATCAACGCATCAATGTAGGTGGCTTCATCCACATTAGGTTTTAAATGGTGCGAATTAAAATCACAATACGGACACTTTTGCACACACCATGGATAATGTACATATAAGGTTAAAGGGATGGGGTGAGTGAAGTTCACAAAATATTCCTGAATTTAAAAAATAGCACGGTAATTCGATTTTTTAATCTTTAATAAAAATGGGGGGGGGAAATATTAAGCCCCACGCCTTAACTGCATTACCAAACTGTTCAGTGCCTGCCCTCGGTGACTCATTCTGTTCTTTTGCGCTTTAGGCAGTTCTGCTGCACTCTTATTCAGCTCTTCTACCCAAAAAATGGGGTCGTAACCAAACCCTTCGGTGCCACGAGGCGTACTTAAAATTTCGCCATACCAACGTCCTAATCCAATAATTGGAATGGGGTCATTCGCATGCTCTACATAGACCATCGCACAATAATAGCTAGCTTGTCGTTGCGCTTGAGGTACAGCTTTCAGTTCGTCCAACAACTTTTGTAAATTAGTTTGATCCGTTGCTTGATCCCCATAAATATCTTCTGAATAACGAGCCGAATAAATACCAGGCAGCCCTTTTAACGCACTGACCTCTATGCCCGAATCATCCGCGATGGCTGGCAACCCTGTTTGTTCAGACGCATAACGCGCTTTTAAAATGGCATTTTCAATAAAGGTTAACCCAGTCTCCTCCACTTCGGAATCAAAAAACTGACCTTGTGGCGCCACCTGCCAACCATAGGGTTGCAAAAGTTCAGTCATTTCAACGATTTTTCCAGCATTGCCTGTTGCCAATACAACTTGAGTCAAGTTTGACATAAGTTTATTCTATACCTTTAAAATTATTATTATCAACATTGCCTTAAATAACAGGAACTTATGTTTTATTGACCTAAATCAATCTTTATTTTTGAAAGTATTGATATTCACTCTCAACCTAAGTATAGTTCGAACTGTTATACAAAAAAATAAAAAACTTAAGCTGAGGCGTAAAATCATGGGTAATTTTCTAATTTTAACAGGTCTAGTGGTTGTGGCTGTATTTATCCCAGTTGCCGTAATTATTGGTGTATGGGCAGATGTTCTTCCAGATTCAATTGCAGAAGTCACTAGCATGGTAGGGGTTGCACTGGCCATTATCTACATTGTAGGCGGTAACTTATACCTAATGTATGGCGACATCAAAACAGGTCGTTACAGCAACAAATAATCATCGATTTTAAAACTTTGATTAAAAAAAACCCAGTTTTATACTGGGTTTTTTTGTTTCTGCACATCCCTAAACATAACTTCGTTATAATATATCTCTTTTTATAATGCCCTCTAATTTAGAGTTCCTGAGTTTTTCATGAGTGAAATAGAATCCCCACAAACCACACCCACCCAAAAAAAAGAGAACCCGCCTAAAAACAGATGGCGTTGGGTTCGTTGGTTCATCTGGTTCAATATGTTTATCGGGTTTATTTTACTCCCTGTCATGGCCGTCATTTTTTATGCCCTCACCATCTACCCTACGCTGCCGGATCCCGCTGAGCTTAAAGAGGTCAGCTACCAAGTTCCTCTTAGAATTGTGACCGAAGATGACAAACTCATCAGTGAAATTGGTATTAAAAAACGGATACCACTCCAGTACCATCAAATACCCGAACGTATGACACAAGCGATCATTGCCTCAGAAGATGAAAACTTTTTTGAGCATGGTGGCGTGGACTACAAAGGGCTGTCTCGTGCTGTATTTGAACTCATTACTACTGGTAAAAAACAGTCTGGTGGCTCGACCATTACCATGCAAGTAGCTCGAAATTTTTATTTAAGCAAAGAAAAAACCTATTTACGTAAACTGAATGAGATTATCCTCTCTTATAAAATTGAAAGTGAGCTTAGCAAGCAAGAAATTTTAGCACTGTACTTAAATAAAATTTTTCTAGGCCACCGCTCTTACGGTGTAGCGGCGGCGGCATTAACTTATTATGGCACCCCCATTGCAGAGCTCTCATTGGATGAGTTTGCGATGATTGCTGGCTTGCCCAAAGCGCCATCGGCCTATAACCCCATCGCCAATCCAAGCCGTGCCAAACTAAGACGTAATTATGTTTTACGCCGTATGCATGACCTTAACTTTATTACTCAAGAAGAGATGCTTGCCGCACAAGCGGTAGAAGTTCATGCACAACGCAATGGCACCGTCATTGATATTCAAGCCAACTATGTTGCAGAAATGGCACGTGCATTTGCTTTAAAAGAGTTTGGCAAAGAAGCGCTTCAAAATGGTCTAACCATTGTCACCACCCTTAATAGCCAGTTTCAGGATCAAGCCAGCCAAGCCGTTTATAAAGGGTTGCAGGAATATGAAAGACGTCACGGCTATCGCGGCCCCATTGAAACCCTTGAATTGGATCAATTAAAAACCCCCGAAACATTGCTTGAATACCTTAAAAAATTGCCTAACTTTGGGGATTTAAAAATTGGCGTTGTAACAGGGTTTGTACAAAAAGAGACTCAAGTTCTATTGGAAACAGGAGAAGAGACGACCCTCTCTTTTAACTCCATGACGTGGGCCGCACCCTATAAAACTGTAAACCGTGTTGGAAAAAAGCCCAGTAAACCACAACAAGTACTGAATGTGGGAGATGTGATTTATCTGCAATATTTAGACGACCAATGGCAACTGGCACAAAACCCTAAAATAGAGTCCGCACTTATTTCAATCAATGCCAATGATGGTGCTATTCATGCTTTAGTGGGCGGGTTCGATTACTTTCGGAGCAAGTTTAACCGCGTAACTCAAGGTAAGCGACAAGTTGGCTCTAATATTAAACCTTTTTTATACTCCTCTGCTCTAGACAGTGGTATGACGGCTGCCAGCACCATTAATGACGCGCCCGTGGTTTTTCACGATCGAAACTTAGAAGACGTTTGGCGTCCAGAAAATTATTCAGGGCGTTTTTATGGCCCAACTCGCCTGAGAATGGCTCTCGCATTTTCTCGCAACTTAGTCTCCATTCGCCTGTTGAGAGAACTGGGTATTGCTAATGTGGCCAACTACCTCAACCGCTTTGGCTTTCCAAGTGAAGAGATAGACAAACACCGTAACCTCTCTTTAGCGCTGGGCAGTGTGCAGTTTACCCCCTTACAACTCGTTACGGGCTATGCGGCCTTTGCTAATACAGGCTACAAAATCGAACCCTATTTAATTAAAGAGGTGCGAGATTACAATGGGGCTATTATTTATCAAGCCACACCAAAAGTTGCTTGCCAAAATAGCCAATGTATAGAGGGGGACGAGCATAATGCACCACGCATTATTGACCCTCTAAATGCTTATATTATGACCACCATTTTGCAAGATGTGATTAACATCGGTTCAGGCAAAAAAGCCAAGGCACTGAAGCGACTCGATATTGCTGGCAAAACAGGCACCACCAATGATCAAAAAGATGCGTGGTTCTCTGGCTACAATCCCAATATTGTCACCACCGTTTGGGCTGGATTTGACCAACCCAGTACTTTGGGACGAAATGAAGTCGGCGGCCGTGCTGCACTGCCTATTTGGATGCACTACATGCAAGCCGCCTTAAAAAATGAACCCAATGAGCCAATTAAACAACCCGAAGGGCTGGTAAGCATTCAAATAGATCCTGAAACTGGAGAAGCCGTACCCCCTGAAACAGAGGGAGCGGTCTTTGAAATATTTAGGGAGGAGTATGCCCCAGAAATTCCTAATATTTCACAAAAACAAATTGAACTCATCACGGATGAGCTGTTTGAATAGAGAAGTATAATAACTCAGTAAATCATCACACTATGCTGTAGCAACCCATGTTGACTAGGAGATAGAATATGAATTGGTTAGAATTGTCACAAAGCCTCAATATACAATTGGCAAAACAAGATACTCCTCCAATCCATATTGTATCCACTCATGCCCTATCAGGTGGTGATACCCATACTGCCTATCAACTGCACACAACCACTCAAAATTACTTTTTAAAACTGGCTCCTTTACACCAGCTTCCAATGCTTGAAGCCGAGCGACATAACCTTAACGCACTGGTTCAATCCGATACCCTCACCTGCCCAACCCCTTATGCAACAGGCACCCATCAAGAACACGCTTGGCTGTTAATGGAATTCATTCCTTTAAAACAAACAGGAGATGATACACAACGAGGCAAGGATCTTGCCTTTATGCACCACCAAATAAACCACGAACCACAGCCTTTTGGCTGGTTTGAAGATAATTTTATTGGTCTAAGCGTACAACATAACGCATGGTCAAGCGACTGGATCCAATTTTATGGTCAACGCCGCCTACTTCCCCAACTGGAGCTCAGTCAATTGAAAGGCGCTCCAAGTACCTTGTACCAATCAGGGCTTAAGCTCATCGAGGCGCTTCCTTTCTGGTTTCAAGACTATCACCCCGATGCCTCGCTCTTACACGGGGATTTGTGGGCGGGAAACAGCGCATTTAACAGTCAAGGGGATCCCATCTTTTTTGACCCCGCTTGCTACTACGGAGACCGAGAAACAGATCTTGCTATGTCCGAACTATTTAATGGATTCAGCTCTGAATTTTATCAGGGGTATCATGAAATTTTTCCCATTGACTCGGGTTATCAACAGCGCAAACCGCTCTATCAGCTTTACCACTTACTAAATCACTTTAATTTATTTGGTGGACAGTACTTACAACAGGTTGAAACCAGTATAAAAACATTATTGGCACACTCAAAAACTTAAGAGGGTAATTTTTTACCCCCCCTATTCAAAACCATGTTTACTCCCAATCAAACATCGTATAATAATCGGCACTCTATTTTTTTATATCTTTAAATCTCTTAGGACTTTCACATGAAATTCATTCTACTTGGCGCACCCGGCGCAGGAAAAGGCACACAAGCTCAATTTTTAACCAAGCAATTTTCTATTCCTCAAATTTCAACGGGCGATATGCTTCGTGCCGCCATTAAAGCCGGTACCGAGCTAGGAAAAAAAGCCAAAGAAGCGATTGACGCAGGGCAGCTCGTCACCGATGACATTATCATTGGCATGGTGAAAGAGCGCATTGCACAACCGGATTGTGAAAAAGGCTTTTTATTAGATGGCTTTCCAAGAACCATCCCTCAAGCCGATGCCCTAGCAAAAGCAAACGTAGACATTGATGCGGTCATTGAAATTGATGTACCTGATAGTGAAATCATCAACCGTATGGCAGGCCGCCGTGCCCATTTGGCCTCTGGCCGTACCTATCACTTAAAATACAATCCTCCTAAGGTCGAAGGTAAAGACGATGAAACAGGGGAAGATCTTGTGCAACGTGATGACGATAAACCCGAAGTGGTCAAAGAACGCCTCGAGGTGTATCACAAACAAACCGCCCCTTTAATTAACTACTACCAAAAAGCCAGTAAAGAAAACCCATCCTTAAGATACATTAAAGTAGATGGTACGCAGCCCATTGATCAAGTCGAGCTGGCTGTTTTAGCCGCGATCAAATAACACTTATTTACTGAACCCGTTGCACCTAATTTTACAGGTGCAGCGTTTACCCTCTCCCTCCAAATTTTGAATAAAACTTATTTTATCTCAATCACTTACCCTAATTTAACGCATTTAAACCCTTCTTATTAAAAGGATATCAGGTATAATTCTTCGCTTATTTTTTACAATAGCGATTAACACCTGTGTTTAAATATTCTGCCGACAAAAAACCTGTATTTATTATCCTACTCTTCACACTCACAGACATTGCCGCCTATCTTTATCTAGAAAGTATTTGGCTTTTGGTTCTTTATTGGCTCATTATGATGATCCCAAAAGGACTTATTTCAGCTTGGAACCACCATCACCAGCACAGCCATGTCTTTAAAAATAATGCACTCAACCGTATCCTAGAGTTTTTCTATGCTCTGCACACAGGCGTCACCACCAACCTTTGGGTCTTACACCACAATCTCGGTCACCACCGTAATTTTTTAGATCAAACCAAAGATGAAAGTCGCTGGAAACGAGACAATGGTTCCACCATGGGCATGCTGGAGTACACCTTAAAAGTAGCACTTACCGCCTACCCTAGAGGCTATCAGGTAGGTAAAAAGTATCCTAAATTGCAAAAACAGTTTATTGTTTATGGACTGATTACCTTCGCCTTATTGACGGCACTTACTGTCTACAATCCCGTTAATGCCTTCTTTATTTTTATTTTACCGATGATATGCAGCTTACTCTACACCGCTTGGGCAACCTATGGTCACCACACAGGGCTTAGTACTGAAGACCAATTTTCTGGCTCTCACAATATCACCGACAAGTGGTTTAATATTCTTACGGGTAATCTTGGGTTTCATACTGCCCACCACTTTAAACAAGGGGTGCACTGGTCAAAATTGCCTGAGCTACATGAGAGCATTAAACATAAAATCCCCGATGCTTGTATTCGAAAGTCGGTTTTTGACCTGTTTGCAAAACTTAAAAAAGAGAATAAAATAAAAAGCTCTGCTGCTTAAACATTACACAACAAATCGAGTCATGTAAAAAGTGTACACATAAAAAAGGGAGCATAAAGCTCCCTTTTTTATTGCCCTTCAATGAGTCATCAGTTCAATGGCAGTAAAGGCAATAACTGACCTTCAATACGTGAGCTTGGCAGCGACTCAACAATATAACGATACAACCGTTTAGCCTCCCCTGCATTGGTATTTACCTCAATAATTTTCTTACGCTTAAAGCCTGATACCTCCTCCGTAATGTTTTCTAACGGTTGCATATGTGCCTGAACGTCCAAGCTAATAAACTCTAAGGGACGATCAGGAAATGCCAATAAAACATCCGTCATTTCATCATACAAAGGCTGATCAAAAATTAATTTTAAGATGCAACTCAGCTCCGTATTAGTGGTTGAAAGTGTACTCATTACGCATCTCCTAAGTTAGCTTGATCTAAAGAGGCCTGACGCTTTTTAGGCTGACCAAAGCGTTTATAAATAATTGGCAAAATTAACAGGGTTAAAATGGTCGAGGTAATTAATCCACCGATCACAACAATTGCTAAAGGACGTTGAATTTCAGAACCAGGGCCCGT
>WFQP01000123.1 GCA_015487015.1 Thiomicrorhabdus sp. | reverse complement strand
GTACATACCTCCGCTGCCACCGTGGTCATTATGGCCGAGGCCCCCGATGTCGAACAAGTGGAACTGAACCCCGCCGATTTAAAAGTCGATACCTTTCGAGCCTCTGGCGCGGGTGGACAACACGTTAACAAAACAGACTCCGCCATTCGTATTACCCACATTCCAACGGGTACGGTGGTCGAATGCCAAGACGAACGGTCGCAACACAAAAACCGTGCACGTGCTATGTCGCTCTTAGCCGCTCGTATTATGGATGCTAAACAACAAGTCCACGACGCTGAAATAGCCCAAGAACGCAAAAGCTTAGTCGGCACGGGAGATCGCTCCGACCGCATTCGCACCTACAACTACCCTCAAGGGCGAGTAACCGATCATCGTATTAACCTCACGTTGTACAAGCTGGATGAAGTGATGAATGGCGGGTTAGACCAAGTGATTAGCCCATTAATCTCAGAACACCAAGCGGCACTATTGGCCGAACTCAGTTCCGAACACTAACCTTAGGAGCCTGTCCAATCCTATGTCAGACACGGAACAACAAGACATTCAAACCCTATTAAACGTTGCATCACAACAACTGATGCAACATGGGCTAATCGACTCTCCACAATTGGATGCTGAGTTACTGTTAAGCCATGCACTCAACGTCTCGCGCACCTACCTGTTTACTTGGCCAGAAAAAGTCCCTTCTGCCGAACAACTAAAAAATTTCCCCCCCCTATTAGAACAACGTCTACAAGGTCACCCAATCGCCCATATATTAGGCGAACGTGAATTTTGGGGATTGTCACTTACCGTCACCCAAGACACTTTAATTCCACGTCCTGACACCGAAACGTTAGTCGAAACCACGCTCAATTTGATGGCAAAAGAAGCCAAAAAAATTCTCCCCCCCCCCTATGCTACGTTACTCGATTTAGGCACAGGAAGTGGCGCCATTGCACTGGCCTTAAAAAGTGAACAACCTCAACTGGCCGTAACCGCCGTAGACCAAAGTACAAAAGCGCTTAAGATCGCACAACACAATGCAGACAGCCATCAACTGAATATTCAATTTCTACAAAGTAACTGGTTTTCAGCACTGACCTCCCCTCACGCCACCTTTGACTACATCGTCTCCAACCCGCCCTATATCGAAGAAAAAGACCCTCACCTTACCCAAGGCGACGTGCGCTTTGAACCACTCTCTGCACTCACCTCAGGTGAAGATGGACTGAATGACATTCGATACATTACCCAACAAGCGGCGGCACACTTAACCCCAAAAGGCTGGTTACTTATTGAACACGGATACCATCAAGCCGACTCCGTCGCCAAACAATTTCAAATCAACGGCTTTGCAAACATTCAATTGCAACACGATCTCGCAGGCAATCCCAGAGTGACCCTAGGACAAAAACGATGACCGCACACACCACAGAACACACCACAACACCCAGCCATAAAACCGAACTCAACGATGCCGAATTGTCCCGCTACAGCCGACACATATTACTGCCCGAAGTTGACTATGCCGGCCAACTCAAACTCACGCAATCCCACGCTGTTATTTTTGGGCTAGGCGGTCTTGGTTCACCCGCGGCACTCTACCTTGCCTCAGCAGGCATTGGCACACTCACCCTAGTGGATTTTGACCACGTAGACGACTCCAACCTACAGCGCCAAATCGTACACCGAGAACAAAACATAGGGCAAAGTAAAGTCGCTTCGGCAAAAGCAAATTTACAAGCTCTCAACCACCGTATTCAAATTCACACAGTAGACACGCAACTCACTCAACAAGAAACCTTAGTACTAATTCAAACCGCCGATGTGGTACTGGACTGCACCGACAATTTTGACAGCCGATTCCTCATCAATCAAAGTTGCTTTCAAGCGAAAAAACCCTTAATTTCAGGCGCCGCCATTCGCTGGGAAGGCCAGCTCAGCACCTACGATTTTCGCAAACCAGACAGCCCCTGCTACCAATGCCTCTACCCAAAAAGTAGCACTCAAGACACCTCATGCAGTCAAAACGGCGTACTCTCTCCCGTGGTCGGAATCATTGGCAGTATGCAAGCCACCGAAGCCATCAAAGCCTTATTAAACCTTCCCACCCTAACGGGAAAGCTCATGATAATAGATGCCTACACCATGATGATTCGCACCCTAAATCTCAAAAAAGATAGTCATTGCGCTCTGTGTAAATAAAAAATGAGAAGGGGGGATACCTCTTGATCTATTATTGCATATACCAACCCATGTAAGATATACAATTACTAATCACTTCTTGACAGACTTCCTGTTATTCGATATATAATTATCTATATTTTCCGTTAATTGATATGGTATAACGCATCAAAATGAACTATTCAACACAATATATCGCACAACAACTTAAAAAGTCTCGTGAAAACTTGGGGCTAAGCCAGCGTGAACTCAGTGCCCGAGCTGGTGTTCCACAAAGCCACATTTCAAAAATCGAAAGTGGCAATGTTGATTTACGACTTTCGAGCCTTGTCGCCATTGCTCGGGCGTTAGAGTTGGAGCTTGCACTCATTCCCCGCAAATACGTTTCGGCGGTTAATTCCATCGTTGGTAGCGCGGGCAGTGAGACTAGCGGACAACCACCTCGCCCAGCTTATAACCTGGATGGATAGGAATAATGGCTGATGTATCTATTCTAAATATCCTGCTACATGGTGAGCGCATTGGCACACTAACCCATGTAGGACATGATCGAACGTTATTTTCTTTTAATGCGTCTTATATTGAAAATGCAAATAGGGGCGACGCCAGGGAAGTGCTGATTAAATCGCTTGGGTTCTGGGCAAGCCAAATTTTCAGCATCAAGGCATCTTTTCGCAGACGTATGTCGATACGGCAAAAAAAGATAACGCAGAGGCTGGGAATTTGGCTTAGCCCCCTTCGGGTGGGGCTTTAAGGGGGCAGCTTCGTTGTTGAGCTTTTTGACAATGGCTTGCCATTGCCTGCAAAGCCCGCCTAGAATCGACCCCCTTAAAGTCCCGCAGAACCTCAAGCGATTTAATCAACACTTCCCTAAGCTTACATTTTAAAGATTCATTTGGTCAATTGATTACCGAATTTAAGCCAACACAAACCGCATTAATGCCGTATTTTTCTAACCTGCTGCCAGAAGGGCATTTGCGTGAATATTTATCCGAGCGTGCTGGCGTAAAATCCGAAAGAGAATTTTTCTTACTCTGGGCATTAGGAATGGACTTACCTGGTACAATGACGGTGATGCCAAATGAAGGTGAAAGATGGGCAAGTGAACAGGATTAAGGAGCAGAAGAAAATGGAGATCAAAATACCCCTCTTGATGATGCACTTCGCTTTTCACTGGCGGGGGTACAACTTAAATTTTCTGCCATAATTAAAGCCAGCGGAGGCTTAACCATTCCGGCGAAAGGAATGGGAGGGTCATGGATTGTCAAATTACCATCGGCAAGGTTTGCAGGCGTACCAGAAAATGAATATTCCATGATGGAACTCGCACGGCGAGTTGGAATAGACGTTCCTTCCATTCATTTAATTGATGTAAAAGAGATTGAAAACCTCCCTGCTGGTATTGGAGAAATGCAAGGGCAGGCCTTTGCGATAAAACGCTTTGACCGCCTTAAAGATGGAAACCCCGTTCATATTGAAGACTTTGCGCAAGTTTTTGACGTTTACCCAAAAGATAAATATAACAAAGCAAGCGCAGCCAATATTGCACACGTTATTGGCGCTGAAAGCGACGAAAAAGATATTTCAGAATTTATTCGCAGGCTTGTGTTTAACACATTGATTGGCAATGCCGATATGCACCTTAAAAACTGGTCACTTATCTATCCAGATAAACGAAATGCAACGCTATCTCCTGCCTATGATTTTGTCTCAACCATCCCGTATCTCAAAGAGGATAAAGTCGCGCTAAATTTCAGTAGAACAAAACGTTTTGATGAATTTACATTCGATGAGCTAAAACACCTCGCCGCCAAAGCTTTAATACCTGAAAAGGTCGTATTGGATACCGCCATTGAAACGGTGGCTCTTTTCCATGAGCATTGGCAGAAAGAAAAAACCAACTTACCACTCTATTCCAATGTGATAGAAGCAATTGATAAACATATTAATAAAGTACCAATTTCAAGTAAGACTTAGATTTAATAGAAAGAGAAGAGATCTCCAATGGCTACGATAGATTATCGGATCAAGTCCGATAATGACGGTGTAACAGGCAAGACTAGCTAGTCAAATGATACGGGTGTCTTTTTATCAATCAGAATAATAACTCGTCGATTCAAAGAGCGACCGTAAGCAGTTTTATTGGGAGCGACAGAGTTATTGTCCGCTTTGCCCTCAATGGTAATCAGTCTAGGATCAACTTCCATATCAATAAAGGTTCGTGCTACAGTGGCCGCACGTGCGGCAGAAAGTTCCCAGTTTGAAGGGAATTGAAAATTATTGATCGGTAAATTATCAGTATAACCAGTAATGGTGATGTACTGATTACGCCCTGCTAAGGTTTCACCTAACTTTTCAAGCTTTTCACGCGTTTTATCATTAATAGTGGCACGAGCACTTTCAAAAAAGCTATCGGACTTTAAGGTAATTTTTGTGTACGCTTCAGTATCTTCAATGCTGATGTCTTGAGGGTTGATACCCTTCATCGCCGCTTCAATTTCCGCTTTTGATGCAGGTGGTTTTAAATCCAATTGAACAATCTCTGATTGCGGTGGCACGCTGTCTAACATGGGAATATCCCCGCTATCAATCGGCTCCCCCGAAATACTTTGCACAAACGCATCACGGTCTTTAGGGTCAACCGCCGCCATTAGCCACATCACCAAAAAAAATACCATAAGCACGGTCATTAAATCGGCTAAAGCGATCTTCCATGCACCACCATGAGATCCTTCATCATGCGCACGACGGCGGCGAGACATTAGGCAACCGTCGCTAGGTTAAATACATTGAATGTGATGTGTTGTCTTTTCATACTTACAACTCTCTCGGTACTTCAAACTCTGGAGGAATACGCTGGCGACCAATTTCGAGCGCAATATTAGGGGAAACGCCATTGGCGTATGCCGACATAAAGGCGGAACTCATCTCAAGCAACGCGGTGTCTTGACGAATCATTACTTCCATAGCATGAACAAATGGAGCTAATACGGCAAATGCCATAAAAATTCCTGTTAAAGTCCCTACCAACGCGGCACCAATTGCCGTTCCTATTTTAGCGACATCCATATCACCACCCAACAGCTCCATGGTTAATATCACACCTAATACCGCAGCAACGATACCAAAGCCTGGCAACCAGTCAGCGACCTTACCGACGGATTTAGGCACTTCAGACATTGAGACGGTAATATCATGAATTTGATCCTCTAAATACAAATCAAACTTTTGGCTTTTGGGTGGGTTGAGCAGTAAATAACTAAAGTTATCAATAATAAATTTCTTAAGGTCTTTGTGCTTTAATACGGAGGGATATTGCGCAAAAATCGGACTCGTTTCAGGGCTTATAATGTGTTTTTCTAAAGCAAGAACACCTGATGAACGGGATAAACGCGCCAGCTCATTTAATAAGCCAAGCGTATCAGAATAAAGTGATCTGGTAACTTTTTCACCGGCAAAATAACGCCCTAAATAGCCAAAACTACGCCACCACACATACACGGGTGTTGAGGCTAAAAAAGTACCCAGCGCCAATCCCAAAATTACCACCAATTCGGAAGGATGCCATAAAGAGAGCAGATTGCCCCCCATCAGCATAAAGCCACCAAAGAGACTGAGCATTATAATAAGAATACCAACGGGTTTAGCAAACATATTTTTTCACTTATCGTTTAGGTTTAAAGCATTCAGAACATCTGTCAAAATCCCCAAATCAGGTAATTTTAAATTAACATTTTTTTGACAGAACGCCTCGCTACGAGAATAAAAGCAATAGCCATACCAAGGTACTCTATATTATGAAAATAATCTTACCCAAACTCACTCATAGAAACACGAATTAGAGTGCAAACAATTGATAGGTATCGTGAATTCAAAAAAATAACATCACCTTATTGGTGATGCATTATTTTTTGAATTCGCTAAGTACATCAAGGGTTTGTGCTATAAACATATTTTCTATCTATGAATTTGGGGCTTACAATAGGCTATTCCACCAACCCGATGTTGGTCACTTTTTTTAAGGTTCGAGGCAGAACAATCCCTTTTTTTGCTCTGCTGGCCAAAGCTTCTTCAATGGCCGTAGGGCCAAATATTTTTTGATACTTACCTGCCTTAAGCACCAGTTTTTCACCCAAGGTGAATGCAAATATCGCATGAACAGACTCACCTCTTGGCATTTGAATTAACTTATTTCCCTTTCCTTTGGACAGCGTTGGTAATTCATTCACCGCAAACACCAACATTCTTGGTTCACTGGTAACCACAATAAGGTGCTGCGCTTCTTCGGCTTTAACGGCTGTAAGTACATGACTCTCCGCAGGCAAACTAATGGAAACTTTCCCCCCCTTGTTTTTAGCGTACAAATTATCCAATTGCGTGATAAAACCAAATCCAGCACTGGAAGCCAGCACCACTTTTTCAGTGGGTAAGCCCATCATCACTTGGGTAAATTTCGCCCCCGTAGGTGGATTTAATCGTCCTGTTAAAGGCTCTCCATGCGAACGAGCGGAAGGTAAAGAGTGAGCAGGCAGTGCATAAGTACGTCCTGTCGAATCCATAAATACAGCCATTTGTCGACTCTGCCCCGTGTCTTGAGAACAGAAGGCATCGCCCGATTTATACCCCAACGCTTCACCATCTACATCATGCCCTTTAGCCGCTCTCACCCAACCATTTTCAGACAAGACAACGGTAATGGCTTCGGAAGGCAATAAATCTTGCTCACTCATGGCCTGCGCGGCACGTGCATGAATAATCGGTGAACGGCGATCATCACCAAACAGTTTTGCATCGTTTAATAGTTCTTTTTTAACCAACGTTTTTAAACGCACCGCACTGCCTAAAATTTTCTCCAATTTTTTACGCTCATTCTCCAGCTCCGCCTGTTCGGTGCGAATGCGCATCTCTTCTAAACGAGCAAGATGACGTAATTTAAGCTCCAACACAGCTTCGGCTTGGGTATCTGACAGTCCAAAACGAGTCATCAACGCGGGTTTGGGCTTCTCTTCTTCTCGAATAATGGCAATGACTTCGTCAATATTTAAGAAGGCAATGAGCATTCCGTCCAAAATATGCAAACGTGCCAACACTTTATCTAAACGATACTGCAAACGGCGACGTACCGTTTCGGTTCGATAACTCAGCCACTCTATGAGCATCATGCGTAAATTTTTAACTTGTGGGCGGCCATTTAAGCCAATCACATTAAAGTTAGCACGATAGCTCTTCTCCAAATCAGTAGTTGCAAACAAGTGCAACATGGCCGTCTCAACATCCACTCGCTTAGAGCGCAACTCAATCACAAATCGAACGGGGTTCTCATGATCCGATTCATCGCGTAAATCAACCACCATTGGCAATTTTTTGGCGCGCATTTGTGCCGCAACCTGCTCCATTAACTTGGTGCCCGAGACTTGATAAGGCAACGCATCAATCACCACATTCACCCCCTCTTCAACTCGGTATTGCGCACGCTGACGAATTGAACCATGCCCTGTTTCATACAGTTTAAACAGCTCGGCTTTAGAGGTAATAATTTGTGCCGAGTTTGGGTAATCAGGCGCAGGAATCCATTCCATTAACCCCTCTGTTGAAAGATTAGGATTGGCTAAAATAGCAATGCAGCCATCAATCACCTCTCTTAAATTATGGGGGGGAATATCAGTCGCCATACCCACGGCTATCCCTGATGTTCCATTTAATAACACATGCGGCACACGTGCTGGTAACACCAATGGCTCTTGTAAGGTACCATCAAAATTAGGTGTCCAATCAACAGTGCCTTGCCCAGTCTCTTCCAAAAGTAACTGACTAAACTTAGAAAGGCGGGCTTCGGTGTAACGCATCGCCGCAAAGGATTTAGGATCATCCATTGACCCCCAATTGCCCTGCCCATCCACTAAGGTGTAGCGAAAAGAGAAGTTTTGCGCCATCAACACCATCGCTTCGTAACAAGCACTGTCTCCATGTGGGTGAAACTTACCCAGCACATCCCCAACAGTTCGAGCGGATTTTTTATGTTTTGAAGAGGCCTTTAATCCCAGTTCAGACATAGCATAAATAATACGGCGTTGCACCGGTTTTAAACCATCACCAATATGAGGCAAAGCTCGGTCTAAAATAACGTACATGGCGTAGTCTAAATAGGCTTTTTCTGCAAACTCTGCAACGCTTTTTTGCTCAATGCCTTCATAATTTATAAATTGTTGTGACACGAACTCTCTCCCCCTACTCAATACGTTATGCTAAATATTACGACGTGCTTGTCATTTTACCCACAGCACATGAAACAAATGATTTTGCTTTTGCACTCGCCGCTTTTAAGCCTTCAACCGACCCAACTTCTGGATAGCCTTTTGAGAGCAACTCCGCTCTAAGCCTCTGTAGCAGTTCGGCTTGTTCAACATGCTCTACTTGAGAGATAAACTTGACGATCACCTCGCCTTCGTCAACAGCAACATCCACCGATGCAACCCCTTTAATAGCGCTCAGTGTTTTCTGAATATGGTTAGCACAACCACCACACTTAATATTTTCAACCTTTATAACAACAGACATATGCTCTCTTTATACTTTTTTTAAAAGGTGTTAGTCTAATGCAGTGCTCTAAACTAACAAAAATTTAACCGATACGATTTTTAGGATACTATGACTGACTTTACCCCTCAAACAGATCAACGTTGTTCAAAACGAATCTCAATCAATCGCTCAGCAACCTTACAAATCCCCGATGCAGAAAAACCCGTTCAAGCCAAAATTTTAAATATATCCAGTTGTGGTGCCGGCATTCTTTGCGATCACGATTTAAGCATTGGTGAACTGGTTAAACTCAAATTTAGCCTGCCCAATTACGACAATGAAAATGAACTTGCGATTAAATCAAAAATTGCCTGTTTCTCAAAAGTCAAAAACCAATACTTAATTGGAGTTGAGTTTGCTGAACTCGACATGCATGAAAACTTAGTCATTAAAAGTTTTACCAGCTACCATGAGCGATTCTAAGTAAGATCAATAAAGATACAAAAAAAAGGGGGGGGGGTAAAAGTTTAAAGACCCTTAAACTTCCGCCAAATCCCCTTTGTCTTCCAGCCAAATTTTACGATCCCCTGAGCGTTTTTTAGCCAAGAGTTTATCCATCACCTCAGATTCTGCTTGAATATCATTCAACTGCAACTGAATCAAACGCCTGCTTTGTGGCAGCATCGTTGTCTCTCTTAGTTGCGCGGGATTCATTTCACCCAATCCTTTAAAGCGTGTCACTGAAACCTTACCGGGCATTTTCTCAGCACTGATTCGATCTAAAACCCCCTGCCTTTCCGCTTCATCCAGTGCATAAAAAATCTTTTTACCAACATCAATTCGATACAAAGGTGGCATGGCAACATAAATGTGCCCCGCTCTCACCAAAGGTTCAAAATGCCGAACAAACAGCGCACAAATTAAGGTGGCGATATGCAGACCATCCGAGTCCGCATCCGCTAAAATACAAATTTTACCGTAACGTAATCCCTCAATACTTTCAGCCGCGGGATCCACTCCAATTGCCACACTGATATCATGAATCTCTTGCGATGCTAAAATTTGACCAGAATCCACTTCCCATGTATTTAAAATTTTGCCTCTTAATGGCATGATGGCTTGAAAGTTTTTATCTCTGGCCTGCTTGGCCGAGCCACCTGCGGAATCCCCCTCTACTAAGAACAGCTCCGTTCGGGTTAAATCTACTTCGGTACAGTCGGCGAGTTTTCCGGGTAACGCAGGGCCTGATGTGATTTTTTTACGGGTAATTTTTTTAGACTTTTTACTGCGAGTCGTCGCATTTTGAATAACTAAATCGGCAATTTTTTCCGCTACCTCGGTATGCTGGTTCAACCACAAACTTAAGGCATCCTTTACCACACCCGAAATAAAAGGCACGCACTCACGAGAGGACAAACGCTCTTTAGTTTGTCCCGCAAATTGAGGCTCACGCAATTTTGCCGACAACACAAACGCCACATTTAACCACGCATCTTCAGGCGTAATTTTTACCCCCCTAGGAATCAAATTACGAAACTCACAAAACTCTCTAATCGCATCCGTTGTCCCCGCACGTAATCCATTTACATGAGTACCACCTTGTGGTGTAGGAATCAAATTCACGTAGCTTTCCATCACCCCTTCACTAGGTTCTGTTAACCATGCAAGTGCCCACTCAACCCCTTCATTTTCAGCATGGCTCTCGCCAATAAACCCCTCTAATGGTAGACGATCAAGGCCGTTCAATGCCTCGTTTAAATAGTCCTTTAACCCCTCTTTAAAGAGCCAAACAGTCTTTTCTTTAGAGACCTCATCCACAAACGTGACTTTCAAGCCGGGACTCAAAACAGCCTTGGCTCTTAATAAATGCTTTAAACGGGTCAAAGCATACTTGGGGCTGTCAAAAAACTGAGGATCAGGCCAAAAGCGTAAAAAAGTACCCGAGTTTTTTTTGCCTACTTTACCAATCACTTCTAGAGGTACAACCAACTCCCCTTTTTCAAATGCAATGCTGTACAGTTTACTGTCACGACGAATTTGAATTTCCACTCGATTTGACAGTGCATTCACCACCGAGATTCCTACACCATGCAGTCCACCTGAAAACTGATACGCTTTATTTGAAAACTTCCCCCCCGCATGCAAACGAGTCATAATTACTTCAACACCCGATACCCCCTCTTCAGGGTGAATATCCACCGGCATACCACGCCCATTATCCAATACACTCATCGAGCCATCCGCGTAATGAGTGACCGTTATTTCACTGGCGAACCCCGAAATGGCCTCATCCACACTGTTATCAATCACCTCTTGAGCAAGATGGTTTGGACGTGTTGTATCCGTGTACATACCAGGGCGTTTTCGAACAGGGTCTAAGCCCGTTAACACTTCAATTTCGGATGCGTTGTAGTTTTCACTCACTGTGAAGACTCCTAGTGATAGAACCCAAATTCTTAGCTTAGAATTCGGGTAGAATGTAGAGAATAACTTAATTCAGAATCATATCATAATTATGCCAAATCGAGACTACCAAAATCAGCGCCGCGACTACAGCGCACCGGGCTTAAGCAAAACCCAACTGAACCCATCGCCTTTTGTACAGTTTACACAGTGGATGGAGGAGGCCATTGCCAGCCCCATTCAAGATGCCACCGCAATGTCTTTGGCCACCGTGGATGCATCAGGGCAACCACATAATCGTATTGTTCTGCTCAAAGAGACCACACCGAATGGGTTTGTTTTTTACACCCATTATGACAGCGCCAAAGGACACGAAGTTGATCAAAATCAAAAAGCGGCTCTGCTATTTTTTTGGCCTGAACTCGAGCGCCAAATACGCATAGAAGGTACGCTTACCAAAGTAAGTCAAGAGACTTCAAAGGCCTATTTTGAGTCACGCCCAAGAGACAGTCAATTGGCCGCCCTAAGCTCCAACCAAAGCCACGAAGTCGCCAGTCGCGCCGCACTGGAAAATACTTTTGAACACAATGCTCAAAAATATACAGGGCAAGCCATTCCCCATCCCAAACACTGGGGAGGCTACTGTTTACAGCCCAATAAATTCGAGTTTTGGCAAGGTCGTCCCAACCGCTTGCACGACCGTTTTATTTACACCCCCAATGAAAATGCCACACTATGGGCAATACAAAGACTTTCACCGTAATGGCTAAAAAAGAACACACTCATGCTATTTGACTCCCTCAATGCCGACTGGCAAAACACACTGCACAATGAACTGAATCAACCTTATATTCAGGCATTAAGTGCCTTCTTAGAACAAGAAGAACAGGAAAGTAAAAAAATTCTCCCCCCCCCTAAACAACGATTTAATGCACTAAACAGCACCCCATTAAATCAGGTTAAGGTCATCATTTTAGGGCAAGATCCTTACCCAACAGTAGGCCATGCACACGGGTTGTGCTTTTCAGTATTGCCCGAGGTAAAACCGTTACCCAAATCGTTGCTCAATATTAATAAAGAACTGTTAAGCGATG